>CAUOQW010000063.1:0-8407 GCA_963506825.1 uncultured Cellvibrio sp. | reverse complement strand
GCAATAGACAAGCTCACCATTCATAACAAAGAACCAGAAACCAGCTCCAAACCACCGCTAGACATCAACAGCCGTATGTTTGTGAAAGATGGCGATAAATGCCACTTGGTACAGTTGGAATCTATTCGCTATTTTGAAAGTTGCAAAAATCATGTGCGCATTTTCTTTGGTAAGGAGAATGCATTTGTTAAAAAATCGCTTAACAGCATTGAAGAGCGCCTGCCTAAAAAACACTTTTTCCGAGTCAACCGACAATATGTAGTTAACCTGCATGCAATTGTGAGTATTGAAGAGGCGATTAATGATGGTTATGAAATTACAATGAACGATGGCAAAACACTGGAAGTCTCGCGCCGGAATGCAGTGGAGCTGAAGGATATTTTAAGTTTTTAACAAACTCTGTTTCTTACGCAACGCCCAATACACTCTAACACCGAGCAATAACGCCGTAAGCACACCAAACAAAACCGCATCGGTATAGCTTGATCTCACCTGCAACAAAACATGTAACCACGCCAAGATAGCAATAAGATAAATGGACTTATGCAACTTCACCCAATTTTTCCCGAGCCTGCGCATCATAGCTTGCGTTGAGGTTGCGCCCAACGCAATCAATAAAATAACCGCAGGAATGGTGAGTAATATATAGGGGCGTTTAACCAATTCAGAACCAAAGCTTGAAAAATCCAAACCAAGAATAAAAATCAAATAAGAAAGCAAATGCGCAATAGCATAGAACAATGTAAACAAACCCAGCATGCGCCTGTGAGCCATCAGCCAAGATTGATTGGCCAACCGCTTTAAAGGTGTTACCGATAAGGTAATTAGCAAAAAATAAAAGGCCCAAGTGCCGGTAAATAAAACTATGGCTTTGGCTGGGTCCGCACCTAATTGATTCGTAATGGTTTTATAAACAATAAAAAACAGCGGAAGTAAACTTACTGCAAAAATTAAAACTCTTCGCCAAATAACGGGCATGTATAAACCTCCATTTACCGCTTTTAGTATTTACTAGAGACCTTTGCACGAAGTAGCGAGCGATGACAGAACAAGGCAAAAATCACTAAAAAAGCGGAGTTTACACGGAGTAAATGAGCATTTTTTAGTGATTTTTAACGCAGTTATGTCGAGCGTAGTATTCGTGCAAAGGTCTCTAATAGAATTTTTTCAAATCCAGCCCGGTGTATAAACTTGCTACTTGATCGGCATAGCCATTAAACATTTGTGTGGGGATTACATTAGGGCTGAATAAACCGCTGGGTAGGCGACGCTCTTTCGCTTGGGTCCACCGCGGGTGATCAACATTGGGATTCACATTGGCGTAAAAACCATATTCATTGGGAGCAAGTTGACTCCACGTAGTTTTGGGTTGGCGCTCAGTGAATTCAATTTTTACGATGGATTTAATACTTTTAAAACCGTATTTCCACGGTACCACTAAACGCAGTGGCGCGCCGTTTTGATTAGGTAAGGTTTTGCCATACAAACCTACAGCTAATAGAGTGAGTGGATGCATTGCTTCATCAATCCGCAAGGCTTCACGATAAGGCCAATCAATAGTGCTAAGCGCACTCGCCTGCGCTGGGAATTGTTTTGAATCTTTTAAGGTTACAAAGGAAACATATTTTGCGTTGCTGTTGGGTTCAAAGCGTTTAAGTAAACTCGCCAATGGAAAACCCACCCACGGAATCACCATAGACCAAGCTTCAACACAGCGTAAGCGATAAACACGCTCTTCTAAATCTATGCCTTTTAATAAATCTTCTAAATTGTACTTACCCGGTTTAGCAACCTGCCCTGCTATTTCAACTTGCCAAGGGTGAGGTTTAAATTTTTGCGACTTTTTAGCGGGGTCCATTTTATCGTAACCAAACTCATAAAAATTATTATGCCCACTCACATGCTCAAAAGGTGTGAGTGTTTCGCTTAGCTTTTGTGAATCTGCTTTTGCCCGTGCAATTTGCATATTCAGCCATTCCGGCCCTTTATTAACAGTTTCAGCCGCAACATAACTTGGGTCTGCTAATAAGTTTTGTGAGCTGAGTGCCGCAGCACCTAAAACACCTGTTGCAATGGTGCCGCGCATAAAATCGCGGCGCGCCAAATAAATAGATTCGGGAGTAATTTCTGAGGGGGCTATATCACTTGGCTTTTTAATTAACATGACGACCTCTTATCGTGAGGATCTAAAGGATGGGTTTGTTAATGTTTAGAGAGGTGAAGTTGAAATTTGTTACACGCGTTTACAAATATTAATCTTATGACTTATTGGGTAAAAGAGATGGTGGGTATCGCCTAGGCTCCACCCACCCTACTCACAACTCTTATTAATGTGTAATTAACCAGCACTGATGTATTTTAGGGTTGCGCTTAAAATCTTCATCAATAGTTTGCGCACTTACATCTTTAATCGTATAGGCACTTAGTGAATCAGCATCCAATTTAAATGTACGCAAATTGTTAGAGAAAATTAAAGTACCGCCTTCGGCCAATACCCGCATAGCATTGTGAATCATATCCACATGATCGCACTGCACGTCCAATACATCCTCCATACGCTTGGAGTTAGAGAAGCTGGGCGGGTCAAGCAAAATCAAATCAAATTGCTGTTCATTTTCATCCAACCACTTTAAGCAATCTGCTTGTTCTAAACGGTTTTTGGATTCACTTAAACCATTTAATGCGTAATTTTTGCGCGCCCAATTTAAGTAAGTGTTGGACATATCCACACTCACGGTATAACGCGCGCCACCCATAGCCGCATGCACGCTCGCCGTGGCGGTATAGCAAAACAAATTTAAAAAGCGCGTATCTTTCGCCATAGTGGCAATAAGTTTTCGCACCGGGCGATGATCCAAAAACAAACCCGTATCCAAGTACTGCCACATATTAATATGCAATTTGGCTGCGCCTTCTTGCACACTGAACATATCGCCTGTAGGTAGCTCAGTCAGTTTTTCGTATTGTTGTGTGCCTTTATTGCGACGGCGTTGCTTGTAGCTTATGCGGGCTGCTGGAATATCTAAGGCAAAGGGTACTGCTAACTCAATTTCTGCAAAGCGCTGTGCGGCACGATCTTCATCTACCGATTTTGGCGCGGCGTATTCTTGTACGTTGGCATACCATTGTTCTGGCTTTCCCGGTTGCGTTTGGCCGCAGTAAACATCAATTGCAGCTGCATATTCGGGCATGTCGGCATCATACAAACGATAGGCATTGACCTCGTTTTTACGTGCCCATTTTTCTAATTGCTTAAGATTTTTTTGTAAGCGGTTCACCAGCATTTGTGCGCCGTTAGAAAGTGCTGCGGCTTGCTCTTGGCGATTGGTTTCGCGCACACGTTCTTCTGCTGCTACACGCTTTTCATCATCGCGGCTGAAGCGATCATCCTGTTCAACACGGCTTTGCACAAAGGCTTCGCTGGCGATAGTGAACATTAATAATTCGCTGGCAATGGTACCGTTACATAATTTGTATTTTTTATCGGCACGCAAACCCATTTGCTTGCCAAGCTCTGGGTTGCCGGTGAATACACCTGCACGCCAACCTTGGAATTCAGTACGCAAGCGCTCACCCAAATGAGCGTATAACATTTTGAGCGATTCAACTTCGCCCAGGCGCTCGCCATAAGGTGGATTGCTTAAAACCAAACCATTTTTAATATCGGTATGCGTTGGCTTTTTAAATTCGGCGAGCTCTTTGCGGCTAACGCGTAACCAGTGATCTAATTCGGCGGTGACAATATTTTCTTCAGCAGCACGAATAACTTTTAAATCCGCGTCATAGCCGCGGATTTCTGGGAGTTCTTTTTCTAATCCAATTCGGCGACGCTCATGGGCTTGATCACGCAATGCCTGCCAAATGGTATTGTCGTGTTTCAGCCAACGTTCAAATCCAAAACTGACGCGCATTAAACCCGGCGCTATATCAGCCGCAATCAACGCAGCCTCAATAAGAATGGTACCCGCACCACACATGGGGTCGAGCAAAGCGCCACCTTCAGCGGCTATTTCAGGCCAACCTGCGCGCAGTAAAATCCCGGCCGCGAGGTTTTCTTTCATGGGTGCACTGCCCTGCTTTAAGCGGTAGCCGCGGCGATGCAAGCTATCGCAAGATAAATCCAGACTGATCACAACTTTGTAGCGACTGAGGCGTGCATTCACGCGTAAATCCGGGAATTGCTTGGCAACGGATGGGCGCTCGCCACTGACATCGCGCAGGCAATCCACTATGGCGTCTTTCACTTTTACCGCGCCAAACTGGGTGTTGCGAATCGCATCGCTACTGCCCACAAAATCGACCAGCAAAGTGCCGTTAGGTTTGAGGTGATCTTGCCAGGGACTATCGTGCACGCCGTCGTAGAGCTCTTCTTGGCTATTTACATCGAAGCTTGCGAGCGGCAACAAAATTTTGTTGGCGAGCCGCGACCAGAGGCAAACGCGGTAAGCGGTCTCGATGCTACCACTAAAATACACACCTGCTACGGTTTCACGCAGCTCGGTAGCACCTAGTTGAGTGAGTTCAGAAAATAAAAGACCTTCAAGGCTTTTGGGGCATGTCGCGAAAAATTGAAATTGAGTCATTGATAACGCCAGTTTAATAACCTTTATAGGTAATTTAAGCCAATTTGGCTAGAGTTTGTACGTACGCTTACTTGGATTAGATTGTCAAACCTGATTGCTAGAGCTTTGAGTGCTATGCAAAGGTTTATCTAGAAGAATAAAGTCGTTCACAAGCGGAACCTTTATTGTTGTACTGGTCGAACTAACTGTGTGAGGCAACCAAGAGGAGGTATTGTAGCAAGTCGTTGAAGATGTCCATATAACTTTAGTTCTTTCAAATCTAATAGATTTAATAAAGAGGTGCTTTATAGGATGAAAAGTCAGAAACGAGATCAAACTGAACGCGCATTCGCGAAAGGCTACCAAGCCGGGATAGACGGTCGATCGCGAAGCTTGTGCCCCCATGAAACAGGTATCGCTCGACAGCAATGGCTAAATGGCTGGCGAGAATCACGCATAGACCAATGGGATGGACTGAACCGAATGGCTCAAGTTCAAAAACTCAACAATTTACAACCGATGTCTGCCATGGCGTCGGCCGGCTGATCAACCAGATTGCATCAGCAACTACATTGCAAACACATTGTCATCTCTGAAAAATAATTCGCTGATTGGCGAAATCGAGCTACAAAAAAAGGCCTCTTGATTGAGGCCTTTTTCTTTTGTAAATTAACTTCCCCTCTCCCTCTGGGAGAGGGCTAGGGTGAGGGGCTACAATTTAAATTTTCAACGCAGCAATCGCCTCAGCAGATTCGCGAATTAACACTGGCCCGCGATAAATAAAACCGCTGTAAACCTGAACCAATTTTGCGCCCGCTTTAATTTTTTCTGCGGCACTCGCGCCATCGGTAATACCACCCACACCAATAATCGGCAGCTTCTCACCTAGTTCAGCATAGAGTGCTCGAATGACGCGGGTGCTTTTATCGCGTACGGGCAAACCACTTAAACCACCAGTTTCTACACTGGCTTTATAGTCTTCTACACCTTCACGGCCAATAGTTGTATTGGTGGCTATGACACCATCAATGCCTTGCGCCAATAAACTTTGTGCGACTTGTGCTACAGCATCGCTATCCATATCCGGCGCGATTTTTACCGCGACAGGAACATAGCGGCCATGTTCGGCTTGCAATTTCCCCTGCTCTTTTTTGATGGTTTCCAGCAAACGATTCAATGAATCGCCAAATTGCAAATCGCGCAAACCTTGGGTATTGGGTGATGACACATTCACTGTAATGTAATCCGCATGGGCATAGGTTTTTTGCATACAAATCACGTAATCATCGGCTGCATTTTCAACCGGAGTGGTAGCATTTTTGCCGATATTAATTCCCAGCACACCTTTAAAACGGCGACGTTTAACTTGCGCAACCAAGTGATCAACGCCTTTATTGTTAAAGCCCATACGGTTAATGATGGCCTGAGCTTCAGGAATGCGAAACAAACGCGGCTTTGGGTTACCCGCTTGTGGCTTGGGTGTAATAGTTCCGATTTCAACAAAGCCAAAACCCATAGCGCCCAAGGCATTGAAGTAATCGCCATTCTTATCTAGGCCTGCGGCTAGACCTACAGGATTAGGGAAAGTTATACCCATAACTTCCACAGGGTTAGCTGTAATGGTGGGCAAGCATAAGTTGATAAGCTGTAATCTCTCGGCGGCGCCAATCAGATCCAAACTAAACTCATGGGAGGTTTCAGCATCCAGCTTGAACAGTAAATCGCGAATGTGTGAATACATAGAGGTGGCTCCAGCGCCCAAGCAAAATGGCTTTAAATAAGGCGCGCAGGATACTGGAATCCTTGTGGCTAGTCGATTTTTTCAATGCTATGAAAACGGTTATCGTCAGAGAAATGTATGGCAAAAATACCTGATATTCCCGAGTGAGTCACAAACGGCCGCAGAATATTGGCAGGAAACAGCACGCGCAGCCCATCGATGCTGCGCGCACTTACATCTTTAACATTACCCTCATAAAGCCGCTGAAACTCGTCGGGCTGAATTTTTAAGGGGACAATAATTGAACGCAAAACGCTTTTCCTCTTAGATGCCCATACTGTTCTTTAGGTTTTAAACTTCATAGTGTTTTCGAGTAAGCTCATAGCACCTTTACGTAAGCTTGCACTATAGCTTACCGTTTTCTCTACTTGCTCTAAAATATTTTCAGAGGAATCGCTGAGGTGTTGGGTGTTACGTGACATTTGCTCAGCTACAGCCGCCTGCTGTTCTGCCGCAGTGGCAATTTGCGTATTTAAATCGCGCAGGAAGTCTACCCCCGTCACGATTTTTTCCAGCGATTGCCCTGCACTCATTGCGCTATCAACAGAGTCCTGAGCACCCACAAAACTTTGGTGAATAATATTCACCGCATTCACCGCGCCAATCTGCAATTTCTCAATCACCGCACGAATTTCTGCGGTTGAATCTTGGGTACGCTTTGCCAGCGAGCGCACTTCATCAGCAACTACCGCAAATCCTCGCCCCTGTTCACCTGCACGTGCCGCTTCAATAGCAGCATTTAATGCAAGCAAATTGGTTTGCTCTGCAATACTGCGAATAACTTCCAATACCGCGCCAATATCAGTTACATCGCTTTGCACTTGGCTAATAATATTTTTGGCTTTTTCAACATCAGCCCCCAGCGTATTTATTTTTGTAATGGCCGCCGTAACTTTTACTTGCCCCTCTAAAGCGGATTCATGGGCAATATCCGTTGCATTGGTAACTTCAACACAGCTTCTGGCAACTTCGCGCACCGTGGCTGCCATTTCTGTGGCGGCCGATGCAGCCTGTTGAGTTTGGAGATTTTGTTGATCCAATTCGTGTTTGCTGTGATCAGACACAGATTGAATTTTAACCGACAATTCATTTACATCATGCGCCGATTTCTGAATGTTATTTAACAGCAAGGCCACACTGGCGATCATATCCGTAAGGCTTTCAGCAGCCTCACCCAAGGTATCTTCAGAGTTAAGAATAATCTTTGTCGAGAAATCACCTTCTTGTAGTTTGTGAGAGGCATCATTTAATTGCTTGGCATTGGTATTGAGTGAAGTGAGAATCCCGAAAGAAAAATAAATACCTAAACCAGTAATACTGAGCGCCAATACCATCAGCAACACATTGTTAAAATAGGTGTCGTCATGCTTTGTTTGCATTCGCTGATTAAATTCATCGGCAACTTGTTTATCAAATGCCCCCAAGGCTTCAATGGCTTTAGTGCCATATTCAAAATAGGCTGTGCCTGATAATGCCACTTCATCGGTAGTAACTATTTGTTTATCGGTAACATCAATAAACTGCTGCACAAGATTGCGATAAGTGGTCAGATTATTACTTAATTTATCTTGCTCAGTAGTGTCCTTAAACAAGAGACTTATATTTTGATTGAGTGAGTTATTCAGGCGTTGCACAGTAGATAACAAACTCCCAACAATAACTTTCTCATTGGAAGAAAGTGCTTTGTCGGCTAAAGACCCTGATCCTTTTCCACGCAACTTACCCAGCTCTTCCTGCAACTCTGGAATACCCTGAGCCATGATATTTTGCAAATAATGATCTGTGACTGAACCTTGCATAATCAACTTAAAATCTGTCGTCACCAAAGCAACCATATGATGCAACGTCCCTACCAACTCCGAATGATCTTGGAAGTTTTTAGCCCCTAAAGCAGATTTATTCTGCGCCAACTTTAGCGCTTGCCACTGCGCAACCATCTCATTGAGGTTTGCAAGTTCATAATGATTTAAAGCCGCTAGCTTTTTTAAATCATCTAGATTTTCATCAAAGGATTTCTCAAGTGCCAAGATTGTGCTTTCTTTATCTGTAGCACCCGCCAAATATT
>CAUOQW010000062.1:0-8484 GCA_963506825.1 uncultured Cellvibrio sp. | reverse complement strand
CAGCTGTCGAGAGTCGATTGTATTGGCAACCGATGCATCTATCTTTGGCGATATCAGCTCCACTCGCCCCATTACTATTCAAACCAAGCTTGCTTATTACCGTAATACCGTACATAACCTGCGGTGGAAATTGGAAGTCTACAGATCGCAGCATCTTCAGCACTCATTGGCGAATAAACATCGTCAAGTGAAACTTTATACCGGCACCAAAGAAACGCTTGAAGAGTTGCGTGCACTATATGAGCAAGCCCAAGCATTGGCGGGGTTGCTGTTAGAGTGGAATCGGGAATTCGGTGCATTGAAAGAAGAGTCTCGGCCGTCGGAAGGCACTTACAATCTATAGAATAATATTTACTAAATATGCTGTATCAATTTTTCCAGACTATTTCGCTGTTTATAAAAAATCTAATAAGACTGCTACACTCTTTACTAACCCGCTATCTCACTTAGTATTTCAATTGGTTTCGTGACCTATGAAATTTGAAGATATGAAATTGATTTACGGCTATCCCTTGCAGTTGCAAACCAGCAACAGTGCGGGGCAGCCGGAGCGATTCTCGTGTCGGCTGATTGGTTGTTTGCCGGGGCGTAGCATTCTTTTATCTGTTCCCAAGCTCGCAGGCAAATTAGTGCGCTTTCGTCCCGGGCAGAAAGTAGTAGCGCGTTTGATGGTAGATAATGGCATAGGCATATTTGCCAGTACGGTTGAAACGCAAACAGCAGAGCCCTATCCCATACTTCACATCAGTTATCCTGATAACGTTAATTTCAAAGGAATTCGCGGTGCGACTAGAGTTGCTATAGATCAGTCTGTTGATGTCGTGAATTTAACGGGTGCTAGCGATAAAACAATTTCTGCCAGCATGATAGACGTCAGTGTAACGGGCGCACGCGTTGAAACTGTGACGGCATTTGCTGCTATAGGAGATAAAATTCAAATCGCAATGAGTGTGGGTGTCGCCAATATTATTCGTAACTTGACGCTTGAGGCCATTATTCGTTCGTGCGGTGATGTTGACCCTCAAAGTCCCAGCGGTGCTATTGCTTATGGCATAGAATTTATTGAGCCAGAGGAGGACGCGCGATTGCTATTGTACGCTTACGTTTACGCTCAGATTAGTAGTGAAGAGATAATTGGTGGCTAAGCTGGTGTTATCGATTAATAAATAATTGTGTACAAAATAAAAAAGGTTGCCAAGCGGCACCCTTTTTTATTTGAACTCTGATGGCGACCTAAAGATTTCTCTATGGGTCGCTTATCGAGTCAGTATTAAGCAGCAGGACTAGCTACTACTGCTTTTGGCTTACGCCCACGCTTTGCAGCTGGTTTAGCGGCTGGTGCTTTTTTAGCAACAGGCTTTTTAGCTACAGCTTTTTTAGCAGCAGGGGCTTTCTTGGCTGCTGGTGCTTTTTTAGCAGCAGGAGCTTTCTTAGCTGCGGGTGCTTTTTTAGCAGCAGGAGCTTTTTTAGCAGCAGGTGCTTTCTTGGCAGCTGGTTTAGCAGCAGCTTTCTTGGCTGCAGCAGCGGTTTTCTTCGCAGCAGCTTTAGCTTTCAATGCGGCTTTTTTGGCAACTGCTTTAGCGCGTAAAGAAGCTTTCTTGTCAGCAGCTTTCTTTTTAGCAGCAGCTTTTTTAGCGGCAACTTTAGCTTTCAATGCTTTCTTTTTAGCAGCAGCTTTAGCTTTTACAGCAGCTTTCTTAGCAGCCAATTTAGCTTTTACAGCAGCTTTCTTAGCGGCAACTTTGCTCTTGGCAGCAGCTTTCTTAGCAGCAGCTTTTGAACGCTTAGCTACAGCAGCTTCAGCTTTAGCAACAGCTTTGTCGTGAGCAGCGGCGAGTTTGTTAGCAGCTTTAACAGCAGCAACTTCTTTCTTGGCAGAAGCTACAGCGGCTTTTGCAACATCAGCAGCTTTCTTAGCAGCAGCAGCATCAGCTTTAGCAGCAGCTGTTGCTTTTGGGTTTTTCTTTTTAGCGGCAGCAGCTACTTTGCTTTGTGCAGCTTTAAGAGCAGCGCCAGCTTTAGCAGCATCTTTTACAAGGCCAGCAATTGATTTTTGAGCATCAGCAGCTTGAGCAGCGCGAGCCTTTGCCAATTGAGTTTTTAGGGCAGCGAGTTGTTGTTCAAGACCCGCAACTGGATTAACGGCAGATTGTTTACGTGCAGCCATAGTGTGTGCTTCCTGTAAATATTCGATTAGACGAAAAATGGATAAAAAGTTACAACATGTATACGTTAAAACTTTATTGAAAAAATTCAAGTTTTTTAATGCATTTTTAGCAAAAAAATGCATTTTTTTTGTTAAAAAGTCCAAATTAAACCGCTTCGGAGTTTTTAAACGCTCTTTTTTTTGCTTTTCTAACTTTTGAAGAGATTAAAAAATTAATTTCGAACTTTAATTTTTTCCATCTAATTTCCTCCAATTGGGTCTGTTTGAAACTCTGTAATGACCTCATTAAGGTTTTATGAGAGGTCAAATTCAAACTCTCTAAGGTGTTTCTTGAAGATGTTTTAATTTTTTGAAATTAGTTTTGAGACCCTTTTGACGACCTTCATATGCCCCTTTATAAAAGTTGAAAGGGAGTTTTACTAAACCCCATTTACTCTTCTTGTTAATTTTTTTCATCACTGAATTTATTCGATGAGGTTTTATGTTGGGAATGATTGTTAAAGATATATTGATACTTTAACTGTGTGCATATACAGTATTGATGGTATTTGTTTTTCTTTAGGAATCTTTTTGTGTGAAAAAAATCATTCATTGCGATGCAGATTGTTTTTTTGCGGCGGTTGAAATGCGCGATGACCCCTCTTTGCGTTCACGTCCAATTGCCGTGGGCGGGAATTCGGATGAGCGTGGTGTTATTTCTACCTGTAATTACGAAGCGCGATATTTTGGTGTGCGCTCTGCTATGTCCTCTGTCATGGCAAAAAAGTTGTGTCCGGATTTATTGATACTTCCGCATCGTATGGAGGCATACAAAGAAGCTTCAGTTGCTATGCGGCATATTTTTTATGAGTACACCGAGCAAGTGGAGCCTTTATCGCTAGATGAAGCTTATTTGGATGTTAGTAGCAGTGAGTATTGTGAGGGCAGTGCTACTCGTATTGCACAGCAGATTCGAATGCGTATTCATGATGAGTTGCGTTTGACCATTTCAGCAGGCGTAGCCCCTAATAAGTTTTTGGCCAAGATCGCAAGCGATTGGAACAAGCCGAATGGTTTGTTTGTGATTACACCCAAAAGTGTGGATAGTTTTGTGTTGCAGTTGCCCGTAAATAAAATATTTGGTGTTGGCAAAGCGACTGCAGCTCGTTTAGCAGAGGTTAATGTAAAGACCTGCGCCGACTTGCGCCGCTTTAGTATTTTCGAGTTAAAACAGCGTTTCGGGCAGCTAGGCTTACGCTTATTTGAATTGTGTCGCGGTATAGATGAGCGAGAGGTGACCGCTTCGCGCAGGCGAAAATCTTTAAGTGTTGAACATACCTTCCCGCAAGATTTGCCCAATCTTACTAGCTGTTTAAATCGCTTGCCGGAATTACTGCAACAGCTAGGCAGTCGTTTACGGCGTTTAGATGACGATTATCTGGTGGTAAAGATTTTCGTCAAAATTAAGTTTGCAGATTTCAGTCAAACCACCATAGAGCGGAGTGGTTCTCGTTTGGTTGCCGCTGAGTATCAACAATTATGTCGCGATGCTTATATTCGCAAAGAGTCGCCAGTGAGATTGTTGGGAGTTGGTGTGCGCTTTGTGGATTTACGTGAGGATCAACCTTTTTATCAGTTGGATTTATTTGGTTAGTCTATTTTGGTTGGTCTATGAAGAGGCTAGTGAGTTTGTGACCGAGGGAATTATTTGATCAACACATCCCTGTGATGTGTTGGTGGTTAGAGCGAGTCGTAAGTGTGGCGAACGTGAACAGGGGTTTGATAATGACGGTTTCGGCTCGCGCTAAAATGATCGTGTAAAGTGTTTTGCATGAGTTTGAAGAATTCCGATTGTTTAATACTGATTAAATGTCGATGGTCTCCTGCCTCCATATAGATAATATCGTTCTCCATTAAGTCGTCGTCCCAAATAACATCAATGCCATAAGCTTTGCCAATAACGGGTACAGCACCCGCTTCGCAATCTTTAAAAAATTGTACTAATTCATCTTCTTCAACTAGATGCATATGGCGATCAAATATCTGATTGAGGGTGTGGCGCAATATTTTATGGCTGGAGGGGAGTACACAGAGTGTGTAGTGAAAGTCTTCATCGCGCAGTAAGACGCCTTTAGCGAGACAATGATTATCTATATTTGCAACACGAGCAGTATTGAATGAACCTTCTGCATAGGCATGTTCAAGTAATGAATATTCGATATTGTTGTGATTTAAATATTTTTCTATGTTTCTAGCGACACCCATAAGTCAGCACTCCAAAAAGTGAACATCATTTTTTAATGAGGTGTTAAAAGGTTTACAACCTTTACTCTTGAAGTATAAGAACGGAATTGAGTGTGCGTAGGAAAGTTTTGGTCGCAAATTTGTCAAAAATAGATGTTTTGGTTATCAGCAGCGAATAAATGAGGTTTTTAACGGTATTTGTAGATCTTGTGAGTATGGAAGATGGTAAGCAATAAAAAAGGCCTCTCGATGTTTGTGCCGAGAGGCCTTTGTTTTAGCGCATTACTATTTGGGCGGATTTAGGCAAGTGCAGCAAGCTCTTGTCTAACGGAGGCCAATTTTACACAGGTCACAAACACTTTCATGGCTTCAACCACTTCTGGAACGGTGGGCACTGAAGGTGCGATACGAATATTGCGATCTTCCGGGTCTTTGCCATAGGGGTAGGTTGCGCCCGCTGGGGTCAACTTAACGCCCGCTTCGGCCGCTAAGCGTACAGTTTCTTTCGCGCAGTTTTTGCGTGTATCGAAAGATACAAAGTAACCGCCCACCGGTTTTTCCCATGCACCCAAATCTGTGCCCTCAAAGGCCCCTGCCAAGGCAGACAAGACTGCTTCAAAGCGTGGGTTGAGTAATTCAGCGTGTTTTTTCATATGAGCCATAAGCGCTGTGCGATCAGGCAAGAAGCGGGTATGGCGAATTTGGTTCACCTTGTCTGGCCCAATGGTTTGCGCGCCCAATGCTTTTTTGAACCCTGTCAAGTTAGCTGCGCTAGCGGCTACGAAAGCCACGCCTGCGCCCGCTTGGGTGATTTTGGAGGTAGAGGCGAACTGAACTACTGAATCTTCGGTGCCGTTACGACGGGTGGCTTCTTGGATGCTTGAAAGCTGTGGTGGATTGTCTATCAAGTCGTGAACTGAATAGGCGTTATCCCAGAATACACGGAAGTTGGCGCTGGCGATTTTGCCCAGCTTGGCGATGCGCTCAACAGTCTCGTCGCTGTATACCACGCCTGTTGGGTTGGAATATTTGGGCACACACCACAGGCCTTTAATCGAGCTATCCGCTTTGATAGCAGCTTCAACGGCATCCATATCGGGGCCGGTTGAGGTCATAGGTACAGTCACCATCTTGATGCCGAGTTGCTCGCAGATAGTGAAGTGGCGGTCATAGCCAGGAACTGGGCAAAGGAATTTTACTTCGCCCTCGTTTTTCCATGCGCTCGCGGCATCTTTCAGGCCGAAGAGGTAGGCGGTAGAGGCCACTTGGAACATCAGAGTTAAACTGCTGCTACCACCAACAAGTACGTTAGCTGCATCCACGCCCATGATATTGGCGCCCAGTTGTTTGGCTTCTGGTAAACCATCGAGACCGCCGTAATTGCGGGTATCGGTGCCGTCAGCGGCGATATAGTTGCCCTTGAGTATGCCGTCGAGTGCATCAGACAGATCCAATTGGTCTGACGATGGCTTGCCGCGCGTTAAATCGAGGTTCAATTTTTTGCTGAGAATGGTTTGGTATTCAGCGGCCAGTTGGCTTTCCAATTGACGCAATTGGGTTACTTGATCTGGTTGCACAGTAATTCACCTCAAGAGTGGTTGGCGATGTGGGTATAAAACGAAGGGTGTATGAGTTTACAAAACGGCGCGCATTATAACCGCTCGGGGCTGGTAAGTTGTAGCTTTCGTATTGAATTTAGTGGCTGGCGACAATTAAGGGGGGGACCGGGCAATCCAGCATATCGGCGATAGCACGAAAGAGTTCGGCTTCCAGCACAGTAATATTTTCATCCGCCAGTATGCATTGGCTCATGGCTTTTAGCAGTTTGGGTTTTTGTAGCGGCTTGAGGCAATTTAAACGGGTAATGGCTAAATCCAAATCCATTAAGCTGTAATCAGATTCGTTCATTAGTGTTGCATCATCAAAACCGAGCATAGTCTTACTGCTATTAAATGCAGCTTGTGCATTTTCAAGAGTGTCTGCACCCGCATAAGCAATAATGGATAGCAGTGTACAAGCTTCATTTTCTAATTGCGTCAAATCGATAAAACGATTGGGTGTTTTTTGTGGTTCTAAATTGTGGGTGATGATGCGAAAGAATGACCACTCGATTAAATCTGTATGGTCATTGGCGCGAATCACGCTGTTCATAGCGGCTTTAAAAAGTTGATATTGCGGCGGCGATAAATGTTTCAGTGCAGGCAAGCTGATATCCAAGAGCGGCAAACGTAAACGCGGCTCTAATAAGGAGGCTTGCAGTGCTAAAGGTTTTAGAGAGTGCATTTGTGCTTCTGAAAAAATTTGTTCCAACAATTGCCATTGCACTGCTTGAATATCCGTTTCTTTGTTTAGCAATAGCCCAAACATAAGTGCCTGTGCTTCCCAAGGGTTGTGTGCGGCATCATGTAATTGTGTGCTGATGCTGTTCAATGTTTGCCGTGCATAGGCGAGGTGAGTTTGATTGGGGTGACCAATCGCTTGAAAGGCTTGGTCAACACAAACAGCAAACTCTGTGGCATTTTTCGGCCCATCAAATTTCTGTTCGACACTTAATTCTTGCTGCACGCCAAATTCTTGTTGAGCGCTGCTTAGTGCTTGTACGCTGCTAAGGGCAAAAACTTGTACGTCGTCTAATTTTCTTTCTTCTGGCTTCCCGTCACCAAGTCTTCCTTCTTCTATATACGTATTTTCTAGAGAAGCATTTGCGGCAACATGACTATTTTCAGATTCTTGGTAGACATTAATCTGGCGAAATTGACCATCCCAGTGTGGGTCAATCCTTTTAATGCGTTCTTCTAAAGGTGGGTGTGTTGCTAATGCATTAAAGAGACTGCTAGCACCTGTACCCTCGCCAAAAAATAAATGACTGAACTCGGAAGCATTGGCGACATCCATTTGCGAGCCGCCAACATAGCCGCCTAATTTTTTTAAAGCGCCGCCAATACCATCGGGATTGCGGGTAAATTTTACGGCAGATGCATCGGCCAAAAACTCGCGTTGACGACTAACGGCCGCTTTGATGAGCTTGCCAAAAAAAGTCCCTGTGTAACCAATAATCACTAAGCCCAAACCTAACCCCATAATGGCGGCGGGCGATTTATTTTTGCTTGAACCAAATGTGCGGCGGTGGCTTGAGCTGCGCAATAAAAACTCGCCGATCAAGCCCAATAATAAAATACCGTTTAAGAGTGCGACTAAACGCAAATTCAGCCGCATATCGCCGTGAAAAATATGGCTAAACTCATGGGCAATAACACCTTGTAACTCATCGCGTGTTAACAAACGAATGCAACCGCGCGTTACACCTATAACGGCATCTTGTGGTGTATGCCCAGCAGCAAAGGCATTAATTGCTTCGTCTTCTATAAGATAAACTGGCGGAACGGGTGTACCCGACGCGATGGACATTTCTTCCACTACATTTAAAATTTTCCTTTCATCAGCATTGGCGTTAATAACATTGAGTGGACGACCGCCCAAGGCTTCCGCCACCGCACGGCCACCGCTAGAGAGTTGAATAAGTTTGTAGAGACTGCCAACTATAATGACAGCGCATACGGATGCACTGATTACGGCGAATATTTTCCAGCTCATAGTTTGGGTAATGCCTTGCCATAAGCCGGTGTTGGACATCATTGTGTGGCTATTCAGCTCCATATAATAGAAGGCTGTGGCAAACATCAGCGTAGTAATCGCAATCAGCGAGATAACAGCAAGGCACAACAAGAACACTAAACGTTTAGTGTTGCGATGAGCTAAGTCTTGTTGTTCAAAGAAATTCATAGTAGCTCTGCTTATTAAAACAAAGTTAATAATGGCATAAAGACGAAATAAAAAGGGGAGAAATAAAAAAGGCTATCTAATGATAGCCTTTATAAACGTTCTTATTAAAAACTGACTTTTGGTGCAGCTTGAATTTCTTTGCTGTCCTCAAATACTAATAAAGAAGCATCTTGGCTGTGGCCGAATGAGGCTGCAAAAAATACTGGTGGAAAGCTTTGTTTGTAGGTGTTGTAAGCCGTCACTGCATCATTAAAGGCTTGGCGCGCAAAGGATACTTTGTTTTCAGTAGTGGTTAACTCTTCAGATACTTG
>CAUOQW010000061.1:0-8493 GCA_963506825.1 uncultured Cellvibrio sp. | reverse complement strand
TCATCCTGAGCGCGTAGCAGTCGAAGGACTTGTAGATTTGCAACCCTTCGACCGCTGCGCGCTCAGGGTGAGCGGTGTTCTAATTTTGTAGTAGTCTGTCATCCCCTGCTGGGATAACGTAAATACAATAACTATATTGTTCTGTAAAATTTCGTACCCATTCGCAAGCTAGGAAAACCCTTTGAAAGCAAGTAACGCCAGCCGTAAACCGCCCGTATCTGAACCCGCTAGCAACCTTGGTCTGCGCATAGTGCGCGAAGGTGCGCTTATAGGTTTAGTCGCCATTTGTGTGTACTTGCTCATGGCCATGTTCAGCTACGATGTCGCCGATGGCGGCTGGTCGAGCACTGGCCAAAACAACGAAGTCGCCAACCTCGGCGGTCGCTTTGGCGCTTGGCTGGCCGATGTATTCTTCTCCCTCTTCGGTTACCTCGCCTACTTGTTCCCCGTTATGCTTGCCTATCGCATTGTTTTGGTTTTCAGAGACCGCGCGCACCACAAACATTTAGATTGGTTGATGGTTAGCATTCGCGCCGTTGGCCTTATTTTGGTGATGGTAGCGGGCACAGGCATTGCCGCCATGCACTACAGTGGCGGCGAATCGGTATTACCTTATTCCAACGGTGGTTTGCTCGGCAGCGGCATAGCCAGCATGGTGGATGGTGCATTTGGCTACACCGGCGGTACACTGATTTTGTTGGCGTTATTTTTGTTTGGCATAACCATTTTTACCGACTTGTCTTGGCTGACCTTGATGGACGAGTTGGGCAACTGGACATTAATCGGCATTGAAAAAGCTAAAGAGCGCTGGCTGCAATATAAGCGCGAAAAAGCCGAGAAAAATATCGCCGTAGTCGCGCAGCAACATCGTCGCGAAGTAGTGGAAGAGCGCGCAAAAGTAGAGGCCAAGCGTGTTGCGCCCGTAGTAATTACTGAACTGCCCAAAAAGAAACCCGCACCAAGCCCCCGTGTGGAAAAAGAAAAACAGCCGTCACTGTTTGATGCGTTCGAACCGGCAGAAGGCACTTTACCGCCGCTCAATTTGCTCGACCCTGCCGATAAGCGCAGCGATAAGGGTTATTCCAAAGAATCGCTTGAAGCAATGTCCAAGTTGTTGGAGTTGAAACTCAAAGACTTCGGTATCGAGATTGAAGTAGTTTCAGTTCAACCTGGCCCCGTAGTTACCCGTTTTGAAATTCAGCCTGCGCCCGGTATTAAAGCCAGCCGCATTTCTGGCTTGGCGAAAGACTTGGCGCGCTCACTCGCCGTAGTTTCGGTACGCGTGGTAGAAGTTATCCCCGGTAAATCCTTTATGGGTGTGGAGATTCCCAATGCTCACCGCGAAATGGTGCGCTTGAGCGAAGTGATTTCGTCAGAAGCTTACGATCAAGCCAAATCGCCGCTGACTATGGCGCTCGGTCACGATATTTCTGGCGAGCCAGTAGTTGCCGATCTCGCCAAAATGCCGCACTTGCTGGTTGCTGGTACTACGGGTTCGGGTAAATCCGTGGGCGTAAACTCCATGCTGCTGAGCTTGCTCTACAAATCCACACCCAAAGAAGTGCGCCTGATTTTGGTTGACCCAAAGATGTTGGAACTCTCGGTTTACGACGGCATTCCGCATTTGCTCACGCCGGTTATCACCGACATGAAAGACGCCTCCAACGGCTTGCGTTGGTGTGTGGGTGAGATGGAACGCCGCTATAAACTCATGTCGGCCATGGGAGTGCGTAATTTGGCAGGCTTCAACCGCAAAGTGGACGATGCTAACAAAGCCGGAACCCCAATTGCCGATCCATTGTTCAAGCCTGAAGAGAACTTTGAGCCGGGTGCTGAAGTTGCCACTGCGCCCAACTTGGAAACGCTACCCTGCATCGTGGTCGTGATCGACGAATTCGCCGACATGATGATGATTGTGGATAAGAAAAAGGTTGAGCAGCTGATTTCCCGCATCGCGCAAAAAGCCCGTGCGGCCGGTATTCACCTGATTCTTGCGACTCAGCGCCCATCGGTCGATGTAATCACTGGTTTGATCAAAGCCAACGTGCCGACGCGTATTGCGTTTCAGGTTTCATCCAAAATCGACTCGCGTACCATTCTCGACCAAGGCGGCGCCGAGCAATTGCTCGGCCACGGCGATATGCTGTATTTGCCCTCCGGCACCAGCGTACCTATCCGCGTTCACGGTGCCTTTGTGGACGACCACGAAGTTCACCGCGTGGTTGCCGATTGGAAAAAACGCGGCACGCCGCAATATATCGACGGCATCACCGACGACAGCAACAATTCCATTCCAGTACCAGGCATTCCCAGTGAAGGCGGCGAAGAAGATAACGGCGAAAGCGATGCGCTCTATGATGAAGCCGTGGCTTTTGTGTTGGAATCCCGCAAAGCTTCTATTTCATCGGTTCAGCGTAAGCTCCGCATCGGCTACAACCGCGCCGCGCGCTTGATTGAAACTATGGAAGCAGCAGGTGTGGTTTCTTCGGCGGGACATAATGGCAATCGCGAAGTATTAGCGCCGGGTGGGAGAGGGGATTATTAATCTCTACTTCTGTTCTGGCACCAAACGGGTCCCATGTGAGTTCGCCGAGCATTGGAGGAAAATTGCCGTAAAACCCACAGGACGTGGGTTTTAGTGACGATGCGACAGGGATGTCACACCGGAACGACGGCAATTTTCCGAAACGTGCAGGAAACACGAACGAGCTGGGTCGCCTTTCTTTTGCTTACTTTTTTGCATGAAAGCCATCCATGGCTTTCACCCTTCGGGCAGCGTTGCTGTGCAAATTGCTCCTGCAATTTGTGGCGAAGCACGACTGCAGGGATGCAGAAGGTAGAGCAATGCAGGAGCAATTGCCGGAAGAAAAGTGAGGCCTGCGGCAGGCAAACAAACTCAATTTAAAACTCCGTATGAGTCGGTTTAACCCTGATTCATATTGGATAGCTAAGATGTTTCGTACCTCCTCGAAACCATCCTGAATAACAAATTTGGAACAATTATGAAATTCATCTCCTGCTTAATCGCATCACTTTTAGTTTTCAGCTCCTTCGCCGCTCACGCCGACGATCAATCACCCGCGCAATTGCGCAAACAACTCGATGCTATGAACACCCTGCAAGGCAGCTTCGTACAAACCCTATTTGATAAAGATGGCAAAAAGCAGGATGAGCAAAAGGGCACGTTTGTAATGCAGCGCCCCGGTAAATTTTTTTGGAAAACCGAAACGCCTGCACCGCAATTACTGATCTCCAACCAAAAAACCATTTGGCTTTACGATCCAGATTTGAATACGGTTAATGAGCGCCCATTCAGTGATGATTTGAAAAAAACGCCTGTACTTCTATTGAGTGAAGATGTAGACAAGCTGCGTAAAAATTTCACCATCAATCGCTCGCAAGCCGACAAATCTGAAAAGTTTTCGGTTACGCCAAAAGTGACTGAAGGCTTATTCCAAGAGTTGTTGTTGGTGTTTGTGGATAACCAACTCACCGAATTTTCTATTCGCGACAGCCTTGGCCAACTCACCCATTTCACGCTCAGCAATGTAAAACGCAACCAAGCCATTGACGAAAAACTCTTTAATTTTGTAGCACCAGCTGGTGCGGACATTATTAAAAATCAATAGTATTAAAATCAGCAGTATTAAAAACGAATGAGTGATTTGTTTAGTTCGCATCAAGGTAATTATCAGCCGCTTGCCGCACGTATGCGCCCGCGCAATCTGGATGATTACATTGGCCAGGAGCATTTGCTTGCGCCGGGTAAGCCGCTGCGCGAAGCTATAGTTCGCGGCCAATTGCACTCTATGATTTTGTGGGGGCCGCCGGGTGTGGGTAAAACCTCATTAGCAAAATTATTTGCTGAACAAGCGCACGCGCGGTTTGAATCTCTCTCTGCAGTATTGTCTGGTGTAAAAGAAATTCGTGCAGCGGTTGCCGTTGCGCAGCAAGAAAGAATGTCAGGTCGCAAAACGATTTTATTTGTGGACGAAGTCCACAGATTCAATAAGAGCCAGCAAGACGCCTTTTTGCCCTACGTAGAAGATGGCACCTTTATTTTTATCGGCGCGACCACTGAAAACCCATCCTTCGAATTAAATAACGCCTTGCTCTCGCGCTGCCGTGTTTATGTGTTGCGCGGTTTACAGCCGGAGCAATTGCAGCAAGTTTTACAGCAAGCGCTGGATGATAAAGAGCGCGGCTTAGGTGCGAGCGATATTCGTATAGATCCAGATAGTTTGATGACGCTTGCACAAGCTGCAGATGGTGATGCCCGTAAATCACTCAATCTACTGGAGATTGCAGCTGACTTATCAGAAGAGGGGGCAGATGAAGAAGGCGACTACAAAGTCATCAACGAGCATGTTCTCGCCGAAGTTCTCGCCAGCGATGTGCGCCGCTTCGATAAAGGCGGCGATATTTTCTATGAACAAATTTCCGCGCTGCATAAATCTGTACGTGGATCATCGCCCGATGGAGCGCTCTACTGGCTAGCAAGAATGCTGGATGGTGGCTGCGATCCGCTGTATATCGCCCGTCGCGTTGTGCGCATGGCCAGTGAAGATATAGGCAACGCCGACCCGCGTGCTTTGCCACTTTGCCTTGCCGCGTGGGATGTGCAAGAGCGTCTCGGCAGCCCCGAAGGTCAGCTGGCCATTGCCCAAGCTGTGGTTTATCTCGCGGCAGCGCCCAAAAGTAATGCTGTGTATAATGCTTTCAACCAAATTATGGCCGATGTTCGCTCGCAACCTGCTTACGATGTACCCATACACCTACGCAATGCGCCGACCAAGCTGATGAAGTCCATGGATTACGGCGCCGAATATCGCTATGCCCACGACGAACCGGGTGCTTATGCAGCGGGTGAAAAGTATCTGCCAGAAGAGCTGGCAGATGCGAGTTACTACCAGCCCGTCGAGCGCGGATTGGAATTAAAAATCAAAGAAAAACTCGCTCATTTCCGCGAGCTGGATAAGCAAAGTAAAAAACAGCGGTATAAAAAAATTAAATGATGCAATGGCTAATGATCGCAATCGGCGGTGCTCTCGGCTCAATGGCGCGTTTCGCAGCCGTTGCCTATTTAACGCCCATGCTGAATTATCGTTTTCCCATCGGCACCTTCATTGTCAATATTTTGGGCTCGCTATTAATTGGTGTTGCCTATGTGGTCTTGGTTGAAAAAGCGGTTCTGCCGGGCGAATGGCGTTTGTTTTTTATCACAGGTATTTTAGGTGGCTTCACAACGTTCTCTGCGTTCTCGCTGGAGATGTTACAAATGTGGCAAGAAGGCCATGTATTGATTTCGATTTTTTACGCAACAAGCTCAGTGGTTTTAGGTTTGTTGTTTGCGTATGTGGGTATGCACTTAACGCAAAAGCTATTTTGATTAATAAATTTATCTTTTAACTTTTATAACAGAAATTACACATCATGTTAGATTCAAAATTACTCCGCAATAATCCCGAAGTTGTTGCCGCTGCATTAAGCAAACGCGGTGTTGTATTAGATGTTGCTCGTATTAACGCATTGGAAGAATCGCGCAAAGCGATTCAAATCAAAACCGAAGCGTTGCAGCAAGATCGCAATACGCGTTCAAAAGCCATTGGTAAAGCCAAGCAAGCGGGTGAAGATGTTGCCCCGCTGATGCAAGCCGTTGAGCAGCTTAAGCAAGAGTTGGCAGATGCTGAAGTTGAATTAACCAATATTCAAAAAGAATGGGACGAGTTTGTAAACGCCATTCCCAATACGCCAGCGGACGAAGTTCCCGAAGGTAAAAGCGATGAAGATAACGTGGAAGTTCGCCGCTGGGCTATGCCACGCAGTTTTCATTTCCCCGTTAAAGATCACGTAGACTTGGGTGCGGATTTAGGCGGTTTGGATTTTGAAGTAGGCACTAAAATTACCGGTACTCGCTTTGCCGTATTGCGCGGTGGTGTGGCGCGTTTACATCGCGCGCTTGCACAATTTATGTTGGATACCCATATCAATCAGCATGACTACGAAGAAGTTAACGTACCATTTGTGGTGAACCGCGATTCTTTGTTTGGCACGGGTCAATTACCCAAGTTTGAAGAAGATTTGTTCAAGCTGACGGATGATCGCGAATTCTATTTAATTCCCACCGCAGAAGTTCCTGTGACCAATATCTACCGCAATGAGATTGTGGATGATGGGCAGTTGCCGATTAAGTTGGTGTGTCACTCGCCTTGCTTCCGCTCAGAAGCCGGCAGCTATGGTCGCGATACCCGCGGTATGATTCGTCAACATCAATTTGAAAAAGTGGAGTTGGTGCAATTTGTTCGCCCAGAAGAATCAGATGCCGCTTTAGAAAGCTTGGTGGACCACGCCGAAGTTATTTTACAAAAACTCGGCTTGCCACACCGCACGGTAATTTTATGCGGCGGCGATATCGGCTTCTCATCAGCCAAAACCTATGACATTGAAGTCTGGGTGCCCTCGCAAAATAAATACCGCGAAATTTCATCTTGCAGCAGCTTCCGCGATTTCCAAGCGCGCCGCATGATGGCGCGCTATCGCAACCCAGAAACCGGCAAGCCAGAATTGTTACATACGCTTAATGGTTCAGGTTTGGCGATTGGCCGCACCTTGTTGGCGGTGTTGGAGAACTATCAACGCGAAGATGGCAGTGTAGAAATTCCAGAAGTATTGCAACCTTATATGGGTGGGGTGAAAGAGTTGGTGCCAAGCAAAAAATAAACTTGGATTTTTAAAGGTGGGCTAGCCCACCTTTTTTTGTTTTGCGCTCCTGCATTTTTGTCGCGCCACAGCGCCAACCTACAATTGCTTCGTAGAGTTTTTATGGATTACTTTCCCGTCTTTCTCGATTTAAAAAACCGCCGCTGCTTGTTGGTGGGCGGTGGTGATGTTGCTACACGCAAAGGTCGCATGCTTGCAAAAGCCGGTGCGATTTTGCGTGTTGTCGCACCTGAAATTTCTACTGAGTTGTGTGAGTTAGTTGCGCAGTGCCAAGGTGAATTGTTACTGCGTGAATATCAAGCTGGTGATATAAACGATTGCGTACTTGCAGTGGCGGCTACAGATATTCATGTGTTGAATGAAAAAATTTCAGCAGATGCAAAACAAATAAATATTCCTGTGAATGTGGTCGATACACCAGCGCTGTGCACTTACATAACGCCGGCTGTAATTGATCGCTCGCCTTTGATGATTGCCATTTCCAGTGGCGGTGAAGCACCTGTATTGGCGCGTTTGGTGCGCGCCAAGTTGGAAGTACTAATTCCCATGAGCTACGGCAAGTTGGCGCATTTGGCTAGCCGTTGGCGCGATAAAGTGAAAGCGCGCTTTGAAGATGGCGATAGTCGCCGCAAATTTTGGGAAAAAATCCTGCAAGGGCCTGCTGCCGAGTTGGCGATGAATAGTCAGGATGAACAAGCTGATAAGATGATTGTCGAAGAGTTATCCGCAGATCAAAGCGTACTCACCCAAGGCGAAGTTTATTTGGTTGGCGGTGGCCCAGGCGATCCTGAATTGCTGACTTTGAAAGCCTTGCGCTTAATGCAACAGGCTGATGTGGTTTTATATGACCGTTTAGTCTCCGATGGTGTAATGGATTTAGTGCGTCGCGATGCCGAACGAATTTATGTAGGCAAGCGCCGCAGCGAACACGCAATGCAGCAAGAAAATATCAACCAGTTGTTGGTGGATTTGGCCAAACAGGGTAAACGCGTGTTGCGCTTAAAAGGCGGCGACCCCTTTATTTTTGGTCGCGGTGGTGAAGAAATTGAACTGCTTGCGCAAAATCATGTCCCTTTTCAAGTTGTGCCGGGGATCACAGCCGCATCGGGTTGTGCCGCCTATGCTGGTATTCCATTGACTCATCGCGATTACGCCCAATCAGTGCGCTTTGTTACGGGGCATTTGAAGTCGAATGATCCCAACGTGCAATGGCCGGAATTGGCTAACCCAACGCAAACGATTGTGTTCTATATGGGCTTAGTGGGTTTACGCGATATTTGTGAGTCTTTAGTTGCTCATGGGCGCGCAGCGACGACTCCCGTTGCACTGATTGAGCGCGGGACAACACAAGATCAACGAGTGTTAATAGCAGATTTGGCGACAATTGCAGATGTGGTGGCGTCGCAAGAAGTGCATGCACCGACGCTCTTTATCGTTGGGGATGTGGTTAAGCTCCACGAAAACCTGAAGTGGTTTACAGGTATCTCCGAAAACCCACTCTCGGCGCGATAGCTGCGTTATTTTTGTACTCAGTCGGTCATTTATTGAAATATAAACTTCCTTCTTGCGTGCAAAAATGCCTTGCTCTCATCGCCGATATTGAATTTTCTGAGTCACCTTTCAAATCTGGTTGATAAGTTGGTAAAGATTTTGCTGGATTAGCCGATATAGTGAATAGAAAGATATTTCCGTTTATTTATTCAATTCGCAGGTTATTGAAATGATTTACATTCGTCCCAGTGTTCCCGTAGTTACGTCTACGCCGGTAAGGCC
>CAUOQW010000060.1:0-8495 GCA_963506825.1 uncultured Cellvibrio sp. | reverse complement strand
TGCGGAAATTAGATTTCCCCTGTCGCTTTGGTGGTGAAGAGTTTGTGATTCTGTTGCCTAATACCGATCTGCGCCAAGCGGTAAGTGTTGCGGATCGATTGCGCGAAATGATAGCCACAACCCCCTTGGAAGTTGCCGGTCAGAGCGCAATTTTTATGACTGCAAGCTTGGGAGTCGATCAATTTTCATCATCCAATACCGAAACCTGCGAAGCTTTTGTTCAGCGAGTTGACTCATGGCTGTATAAATCCAAGCAAGGTGGCCGGAATAAAGTTACCGCCCCCGAGTTGCCATCAGTGAACAAGTTAACAGAATCGGTCTCTCAAGAAGAAAAAAATGCGCTTTTCAGTGCGGTAGGTAACGAAGATTAATAAGGCCGTGAGGTTATAATTAAATGGTATTCCCGAAGATAGGAAATGTAGCGCCCAATTTCTCGTTGCTTAATCAGGCTAATGAAATTGTTCAGCTGAAAAATTTTAGAGATAAAAATAAAGTAGTTGTTTATTTTTACCCTAAGGCATCGACTCCCGGTTGCACAGTGCAAGCCTGTGGTATTCGCGATTATGCTGCGGAATTTAAGGCATTAAATACTGTTGTTTTAGGAATCAGCCCGGATACTCCGGCGAAACTGCAAAAGTTCGTTGAAAAATATGATCTCGGATTTAATTTAATCTCTGAAGCGGATCATGCAGTTGCAGACGCATATGGGGTCTGGGGGTTAAAGAAATTTATGGGTCGTGAGTTTATGGGGATTATACGGACGAGTTTTATTATTGATGAAACAGGTCGGTTATTAAAGGTCATTGAAAAAGTGAATACCAAGACTCATCACGATGATTTGATTGCTTATATCAAAGATATCAGTTAAATCGTTATGATATATAAATCACAGTTTTTGTGATTGCTTGAGCGTTTTTTGTACTTATTTAATGGCGCCTGAATTTTATTGACTATAATCTCTGCAAGAGCAAGGGCATGCCGTAACGCAATAATATTTGTTTTATAGGTTTCACCCACTTGTACTTTTATCAAACAATGCCTTATGGCATAAGGAGAGGCCTGAATGATTCAGTTACAGCGCAACTATAGAAATGACACCATTTTAGCTGAAGGTGAATTCACCCAGTCAGATGTTCGTTCCTATGAAGAATATCTTTCTTTGGCAAGAATCCCGCATTGTGAGGGCGTTTCTGCGCGTGTGGTTAATGCGCTACATACCCGTGTAGGGCATTCTGATTTGTCGATTGACCGTATTGCGGAGGATATCGGCTTATCCAAACGTACTTTACAGCGTCGCCTTCAACAACAAGATGCTAATTTTGCTCAGTTGCGTGATGATGTTCGCTTTCATTATGCAATTAAATATTTAATTGACGATCACATGAGCGTCGATTTAGTCTCAAAAGCCTTGGATTTTTCAGATAGAACCAGTTTTACTAATGCCTTCAAGCGTTGGACTGGTTTATCGCCAAGTGTCTTCCGTAAATTGTTTCGAGATTACGCTTAATCGCGCTCTTCACATTTACTCTTAACCTAATAGCGCTAATTGCTTGCCCTTTGCAAAAAGGGTAGAGTTAGCGCTTTTTAATTGTTAGGAGTTTTCCATGAGTTTTCTTGTTAATTCTGCCGTTGCACAAACCGCTTCTGCTCCAGCTCAACCTGCCGGTTTTGGCGATCCTGTTTTTTTAATCATGATGGTGGGCATGTTTGCCTTCATGTATTTTTTCATTATTCGTCCACAGCGCAAGCGCCAAAAAGAACACCAAAATTTAGTAAGTGCGCTAACTAAGGGCGATGAGGTGGTATTAACTAGCGGCTTGCTGGGAAAGATCGTAAAGGTTGATGAGAATTATGTGGTGGTTGAAACTGGAAACAACATTGAATTGAAATTTCAGAAAGTCGCTGTGCATGCTGTATTGCCAAAAGGCACAATTAAATCAATCGAGGCTGCTTAATTGATTTGCTGATTAAAGGCAGTTAGCTGGTTTAGGTAGCCCTGCAATTTTACATGAGTATCTTGCGGGGCTTACTGGAAATAACTGTAGTAAGTAAATACTTTTCCCTTTTTCTTCTCCCAGTATCTGCCCCGTTTGTTTTACCAATACGCGCATTGAGGGTGAGATTTGAAAAGTCTGATAGAACTCCCGCACTAAATTAATAATTTCCCAATGCGCCGCTGTTAAATGAATTTGATCTTTTTGCGCGATAAGATCGGCAACATCTTCATTCCAGTCATTTAGATTGACTAAAAAGCCTTCTTTATCTAATTCTACGGTTTGACCATTTACTGCTAATAGCATTTTAATACCAACTTTGAACGCACTTGTGTTCAAGGCTTAGTTGTACAAAGCCGTTGTAATCGGTCAGTTGAATACTTGTAGGAATTTTTTCTTGCAGCCCTCGTGCATTTACATCACCTTTAAGTGCGTAAACTTTTACACCAGCCTCCATCATGGTAGCTAGCTCTTCGGCGCAAGGAGAATTCGTCAGAGCGCCAAAAACGCCGTCTTCTAATAGCAATATGCCATCCTGTTTTCCGCATACCTGCAAGCAAGACGCTAAGGATGTGTGAGAAAAAGGTGATTTATTAATGGTGTGTAAGGTGCTCATATTAAAAGCTCAGCAGCTGATCTTGCTGTGCCAGTAAACTGCAGATAGCGGCGCTATCTATAATCTGGACACTCTCTAAAACAAGTTCGTTTATTGTTATTTGGCGTTTTTCTAGTGATTCATAGTGTACATAAATTGAATTTATTTCATAGAGTGGTAACACAGGTAAAAGCGATGAAAAACTTTTTTGAGCAATTTCAGCCGATGATTGGTTCTTGAGTAGCTGAAAAACGCCATCATCCATAAACAGCAGGCTTAATTGCTGGTCGTAAGCTGAACTCGCTAAAACAGCATCCAGTGCATCTTTCGCCAAGGATGATCCATAAGGCGCATGGCGGCTGATAAATAATAATTTTTTGCCTTTATTCATTATTATCCACCAAAGGTTATTAATCTATCGGACATAACAGCTGCATCAACCAGTTGCCCTAGGCCGCTAATTTCAAATCCCTCGGCAAGATTAAAGGCTGGCTTATCGTAACGTGAAGCTTCCTGCTGGTTGAGCAGGCCTCGCTTTAAAGCGGCCGCAATACAAACCACAAGATCTACATTGTATTGCTGCGCAAGTGTCTGCCAACTTTGTGTGAAATGGATTTCGTCTTGGGGGGGGGTGCTTAGCGATGAAGCTGTATGCACACCATCCTGATAAAAGAATACACGATAAAGCGTGTGACCATTTTCTAACAGGGCTATTGCGAAACGATAAGCGCTATCGCTGGCTTGGGATGTGTAAGGGGCTGCGTATATGGCGAGTGAAAAAATCATCGTAACTCAATGCTCGTAGCAATGGATGATTAGCAAAAAAAGAATGCTGATGGCGGCAGTGTAATCTGTGCAGTACAAATAAAAAAGGCACCATTTTCATGGTGCCTTTTTTATTTCTTAATATGGCGGAAGGGCAGGGATTTGAACCCTGGGTAGGCTATAAACCTACGCCGGTTTTCAAGACCGGTGCATTAAACCACTCTGCCACCCTTCCGTTGAGGCGCAAATTATACAGAGGTTTTTCAGATCAGCAATACTCAATAAGTAAAAAAATGCATATAGCGAAGATATTTTTACGTATTTAATTTTCTAAAAACAAAAGCCGAGCAAGGTGCTCGGCTTTTGTACTGTTACGAATAATTTATGGGCAAAATTTATTCGTTGGTTTCTGCTGCAGATGATTGCCCTTGTTTTGCAAGGCGTGGATCATTTGCTGGGCGCGCAATCGGACGAGGATTATGCTCAACACTTGGCGGCAGGCTAGTGTCTAAAGCTCTTGCTTGTTGACGCACGGGAGCTTCAGTAACTATTTGAATGCTTGCCACTGGTTTTGGTGCACGACGGGGATCATTGCTTGCGCGTACACCCACTGGATTGCTTTCAACTTCTACTGCTGGTGCAGTAGTTTCTGGTACTACAACAACTGCATCTGTAGCTGATGCTGTTTCCGCAATAACCGGAGCAGAAATAGTCGCTTCAACTGATGCACTTACTTCTGTAGCAGGTTTAACGTCAGCAATTTCTACCGCTTGAGTAACAGGCGCTGCAGAGGATGATTCAATTGCGATTGGCTTGGTTTCAGAAATGGCTGCTAGTAAGTTCGACTCTATGGTTGCTAGTTCATGAGCTACTACCGGTGATGCAACAGCAACAGTTTCTTGTGCTGCTACAACGGGAGCTGAGTTTGCCTGAGCTGCTTCTTGTGCATCAATAGCGTCATTTACTTGCTTGTTCAGATCAGTGTTTGAGCCAGCAAATTCAATTTCAGCTTGCTGCTCGCCTTGTTGTTCACCAGGTACAAAATCATCGCGACGTGAGCGGCGGCGTTGTTGTGAGCGAGTGCGACGACCAGCAGGGCGCTTTGCAGGGCGATCATCATCACTATCAAATTGTGCAACATCTGCTTCAGTGGCAACCAGATTGTTTTCCAGAATTTCTTCTGCAACGGCTGGTTGTTGTGGACGACGCGGCTCTCTTTGCTCGCGGTTTTCACGTGGCTCGCGATTCTCGCGCGGTTGGCGATTGTTGCGGTTATTGCGATTTTCGCGCGCTTCACCGGTATTTTCGCTGTTGTCGCGCGCTTGACCATCGCGTTGATTGTTGCGTGGCGGACGCGGCTCGCGTATTTCACTTGCATCGCGCTCTGGGCGGGCGCTAGGTGTGCGCGGTTCCAGATTATCGCTAATGTCATTTACATCTTTGCGATCGCGACGACCGCGAGTATCGCGACGATTGCGATTTTGGCTTTGATTGCGGTTGCGATTATTGCTGCGTGTGTGATCGCGTTTTACCGTCTTTTCTTTCTCTTCGCTTTCGCTGCTAAAAATAGAAGAGATTGAGCTTAATAGGCGAGAAAACAGACTAGGCTGCTTAACGACTACTTGCTCAGGAGCAGGTTGAGTGGGTGCATTTGGTTGCACGGCAGGTTTATTAACAACCAATGGTTTGGCATTAATCTCTTGCTCGTCTTCTTTAGCTTCATCGATATGAGACACGATTTTGTAGCTGGTTTCGAGTGTGCCTTCATCGTCATCGCGTAAGCGTTGAACTTCAAAATGTGGTGTCATCATATCGGCATTGGGCACAATCACTACGCGAGTACTGTTGCGCATTTCAATGCTGGAGATGGTTTTGCGTTTTTCGTTCAGCAAATAAGTGGCAACCGAAATAGGGCAGATTGCCCGAATTTCTACGCTGCGCTCTTTTTGTGCTTCATCTTCAACTAAACGAAGAATTGAAAGTGCCAATGAGCGAGTGCCGCGAATGGTGCCTTGGCCCTCACAGCGCGGGCACACTTTTGAGTGAGTTTCACCGAGTGATGGGCGCAGGCGTTGGCGCGACATTTCCAGTAAGCCAAACCGTGAAATACGACCAATTTGAACGCGGGCACGATCCATTAACAAAGCATCGCGCATACGATTTTCAACTTCACGCTGATTGCGTACAGGCTGCATGTCGATGAAGTCGATAACCACCAAGCCGCCCATATCGCGCAGACGCAATTGACGAGCAATTTCATCAGCAGCTTCAAGGTTGGTTTGTAGTGCAGTTTCTTCAATATCGCCGCCTTTGGTTGCGCGCGATGAGTTGATGTCGATAGCGATCATAGCTTCAGTAACATCGATCACAATCGAGCCGCCAGATGGCAATTTCACTTCGCGCTGGAATGCGGTTTCAATCTGGCTTTCAATTTGGTAGCGATTGAAGAGTGGAATATCGTCTTGATATAACTTCACCTTGCTGCGGTAATTGGGCATAACTTGTTGAATAAAGCCAGATGCCAAATCGTAAGCTTCTTTGTTATCAACAAAAATTTCGCCGATGTCCTGACGCAGATAATCACGAATTGCGCGGATGATCACGTTACTTTCTTGGAACAAGAAATTAGGTGCTGGGTCTTTTTTGGCAGCGGTGTCGATAGACTCCCAAAGTTGCAGCAGGTAGTTCAAATCCCATTGCAATTCTTCAGCGCTGCGGCCCACACCAGCGGTGCGAATAATAACGCCCATGCCTTGCGGCACTTCGATTGCGCCCAGTGCATCTTTAAGATCTGCGCGCTCCTCACCTTCGATGCGGCGAGAAATACCACCGGCGCGAGGGTTGTTCGGCATAAGAACCAAATAACGGCCGGCAAGACTAATAAAAGTAGTCAGTGCTGCGCCTTTATTGCCGCGCTCTTCTTTATCTATTTGAACAATAACTTCTGTGCCTTCTTTCAGCACATCTTTAATTTTGATGCGGCCGTCAGAGGTGCCCGAATTGTTGGTGAAATATTCGCGCGAAATTTCTTTGAGCGGGAGGAAGCCGTGACGCTCTGCGCCGTAATCGACAAACGCAGCTTCTAAGCTGGGTTCAACGCGAGTAATACGGCCTTTGTAAATGTTGGATTTTTTTTGTTCGCGGTTGCGATTCTCAATATCCAAGTCGTATAGCCATTGGCCATCAACCAGTGCAACGCGAACCTCTTCAGGTTGGGTTGCATTAATGAGCATTCTTTTCATGTTGTACCTAATCAATTAGTGAATGCGCTAGCAAACTAAGCGGTTAGGTTAATGAAAATGATTTGTGCAACCTTGTGGACTACTGCGCTACAAATATTGCTCGCAATAGCGGTTGGTGAGGCCAAGCTACAAGGAAGTCGCTACACAGCGCTTGTATCAAATGCACCAAGAAAAGCTTGGAGCAACCCCATTTAACTCGCAGAGGTAAATCGTATTTACCTTAATCTATCTGTTGCTTGGCGTAATCGCGTTGTTTTGGCTGGCTTCGCGGCCAGTTAGCAAATGGCGTACATCCATTTGCGACACAGCTATAAACAGCTGAACCCACTTATTGCTCTGCTCCACAAAAGAAGGGAGGGTACAAATATTAAGTCGGTTAGGAGTCATTCATTTATACAGTGACTTTTTATAGTGCTACGGAATAAATGACTCAAGTTTAAAAGATCAATATGTCTCGGATTAATTGGGCGCTTTCACTGAGTGTTTGCGCCTCGAATCCATTAATAAACAATTACGGATTAACAAATAGAAAGCAGAGTTCAACAAAACATTCTAACTAACAATAACGGCTGCAGTTATCAGCGCAATTGTTACGGTGCCTAAACTACTCATAGTCAGGTCACCAAGTTGGTTTCGCTTGTAAACCAGATTATCTTTTGCTCTAAGGCGTGACAATGCTGGGTCACTCTACTGTCAGCGGTATTTCCTAGCGGTGCGCCTTAGATCGATCTGGTTGTGTGCTTATTGAGCACTCCAATTCAATACAACTGCGCGACCCGGAAACCAGCCTGGATCAGCCGTCTGACTATAGCAGCTATCCGCAATTGCAGCAATCTCAAGTGCTTAGCGCACCTACTTAAGGTATTATGCGCGCCATGAAAACTCCTTCTTCTACAAATAAACCATCCTCAGATCAAGTATTACCCACTCAGGTAAGCTTTGCTTTGGTCGATGACGATCAAGCCGGTCAGCGTCTTGATAACTTCTTGATGGCGCGCCTCAAAGGTGTGCCCAAATCCAGAATCTATAACATCATCCGCAAGGGTGAGGTTCGGGTTAATAAGGGCAGATCCAAGCCCGACTATAAAATCTTGCAGGGCGATGAGATCCGTATTCCGCCAGTACGAATGCCTGAAAAGGAGCCTGTAGCTAAGCCCAGCAATACTATGACGACCTTGTTAGAAAACTCGATTTTATTCGAGAATGAAGGTTTGCTGGTTATCAACAAACCGCCGGGCCTAGCCGTGCATGGCGGCAGCGGGATAAGTCTCGGCTTGATCGAGACGCTACGCCAAATGCGTCCGGATGCGCGTTATCTTGAACTCATTCATCGCCTAGACCGAGATACGTCTGGCTGTATTATGATCGCCAAAAAGCGCAGTATGCTGCGTCACCTGCAGGCAGCATTACGCGAGAAAAACACCAGTGGTATCACCAAAGTCTATCAAGCATTGGTCATAGGTCATTGGCCCAAGACCTGTCGTCGTGTCGATGCGCCTCTGCTTAAGGTAGAAGTTGCTGATGATGAGCGTGTCGTTCGCGTTCATGTCGACGGTAAACCCAGTCTGACCGAGTTTAAACTGCTGCAGGATTACACCAACTGCTCGTTAGTTGAGGCTCGCCCTATTACCGGTAGAACCCATCAGATCCGCGTGCACGCCAAGCATATGGGGCACAGCTTGGTGGGCGATGAAAAATACGGTGATGACGATTTCAATAAAGAAATGAAGGCGAAAGGGGTGAGGCGCCTATTTCTGCACGCCGCTGAACTCGGTTTTTATTTGCCGGAATCCAAAGAGAAAACCATCGTAAAAGCACCGCTAGCGGCTGATTTAGCAGCTGTGATTAATAAGCTGTCACCCATCGCACCTTAATATAACGGTCTGTATCTGGAGATTT
>CAUOQW010000059.1:0-8507 GCA_963506825.1 uncultured Cellvibrio sp. | reverse complement strand
TGTGTGAAAACTCAAAAACTGTCGAGCAACTAAATACAATTGGGAAAAAATTAGGTTGTTTTCGCGCTCCTATTCAAATACTTTCTGATTCGTCATAGTTGAAATCGCTAGAATTCACGTAGCAACGCATTCTTATTTATTTTTAAAACTTAATATTTAGTTTTCACACAGCCTCGGCCACAACCGGACATTGAGTTTTACAGTTAATCTGGACATAAAACTTACCAGCCAGTTCGAACATGTTAATTACCTATCGCTCACCCTTTCTACCAAAAATTGGTCGAAAGCTATCCCACAATCCGTCTTCTAACGCCTGTACAATCAGATTGGGCTGCTGATCAAACTGATAGCGGTATATTTTAACTGTTGCCTCAATTCCTGCACACCAACGGAGCATGTGCATGGCATATGCTACTGCAATTCCCTGTGTCTCTAGACTTCAATAAATACGTTTAGGCGCCCGACAAGGAACTGTTCCAATAGAGCCTTTAGTTCAAGAAACCGCTCTCCATGTGGTGATGTCAATACTGTATCGGTCTTCAGTAGGATTGCTTGGTGAGCTAGCTTTAATCCATATCAGCGGTTGAAGTTAACGATTTGAGCAACATGTTATTCTCTGGAATACAGAAGCTCAGCAATTTCTAATGCTATTTCTTCGATGGTGTGTGTGGCGGTGCTGCGAGCTACTTTGTCAGCCAGCGATGAACTAAAATCAACAACCTGTTGTTTTGTTATATTGTGCCAAATAGGCAGCAGTACTTGCTCCCCAGATACCGTTCTGGTGACAATTCCGTCCAGCTCGTAGTTTGTCCAACCTTTCTTAATGAACGATGGTGAAAGTACAACTAGGCCAACTCTGCTATTGGCGAGGCCTTTGTCGATTTTCTGCCTCAGACTATCTCCGATTTTAAGCGTCATTTCGTCATACCAAACATTCAAACCTTGCTCTATCAATGCACTAGCTAATGGACGAACGAATTCGTCTTTATCTTCGGATGCATGAGAAATAAAAACATCATGCGTCTCTCCGCCTGACTCTGTTGGAGGCGGAATGTTGTCACGAACCAAGCTTGGGATTTCTGATAACGGACGTTGTTGTATTTCCGGCAACACTCCGGGTAAAACGCGAACTGATGCGTTTGTGCTGCCTCGTAGTCCCTGCATATCTACCACGACATACCAGTGGCCAGAACTAGTAATTTGTAGATTAACGGGAGAGCGTTTAGCCAACCCGCCGATAAAACGGTGCCTCCTACCATTCTTGTAATTAGAGAATTCTGAACTTGTCATTAGCCGAACATTTGCGCCGCTTGTCAGTGTTACCTCTACAATTTCGCCACGCGTTCTATTTCCCAAATCATATTGAAGAAAATTCAAAATCACTCTCCTTTTGTATAATGCCGCGATAAGCGGTGCTTTGTAATTTGCTATTTCTATGCCGGCCAATTAGCGTCGTGCTGGACCTCGATACTGTTTTGTGATTCCTGCTCGTATGGTGTCTAAATTATTTCGCAGAAACGCAGATTTTCTCGCGTAAAAATCATATTCACTAGACACATTTGCGTTGTTACTGTTGTAGTTAATTACTTTATAGTGCCCGGTATGATTTCTTGTTGAATGAATTAAAACATCACCCGTTTTAGTAGTAAAAAGTTTAACGCCATGCTCATGTAACAGATCCCTAATTTCTTGCTTGGGATGCCTGAATTGGTTAGCGTAATCTGCACAGGCTATCGCAACGGAGGGACGAGTTGCTTTAATAAACGATGAGGTCGTAAACCCATTATCAGCGCCGTGATGTGCCAGTATCATCACATCAACCTCCCGATGAATGACTCTTTGCCTACGCAGACCAGACGCTATATTGTTACACTCCACATCACCAAGACTAAGCACATTAAACGATCCCGATCGAAAGTGTTTTACGGTTGAGTTATTGTTCGCGCACTTATCGTCCAGATGTTTTGGATGATGTAGTGTATCGGTATATCCGTAATTTTCTGCCGCTTTTAATCCTGAAATATAAGTGGGAGTTACTTGAATAACTTTCGCAGCACCACTTTTTCTGGTTTTATATGCTCTGATAATTTCAAGGCTTTCTCGCCCTGTATCTGTGTGCGGTGTGTATCCAGGGTACTCAATTTTTATAGGCGCATATTTTGTTAAAATTTCTTGTAGCTGTATTGGCGAGCAATGATCCATGTCCCAAGAAGTAATATGAAGATTGTGCAATTGATCTGTCTGACACTCCTTAAGTTCTTTATCAATACTTTCTCTATTGGCGTCAGTCAAACGAGCTTCAATCAAAGAAAAATAAATGCCATTAAAATACGAAAAAGAGGAGCCTGCGCAACCTAATTGATACGCTCTGAATCTTGTAACTTTACTCCGAACTGTCATTTTAATTTCCTTCAACCGTATTGATATTTAATGCTTTTTGCTTTGGTATGGTGCTGAGGCATTCAAACAGGCGTTCAGCGTAGGCGTATCCAATAAGGCGCACTGAAGCTTCATTGAAATACAGTAACCAGACACTTAAAAAGAGCGCACTTACAAGCAATGTGATACCTGCCGCTATACCAGGCGCAAATAGATTTACCCACGTAATACTCAAAGGAACATGAATGACATTAGCGAGACATAACGCATAGAGGATGCTAGCCGTGCAAATAAAAACACCAACAGGCTTCAACGCGAGCATGTTGCGATGAAACCCATAGGCAATGTTTTCTTTCAACAAAAGTTGTTTGTTGTTACGTGTCAGCTCGATGATCCTTTTGGTCGCACCTTTATATGCACCATCGGCCCAAGTGGGATCGGATTGTTCCTGTTCTATTGTTGGCATTGGTATTCCCAATTTGTGCTGAATTAAACTGTGAATCCTTTGCTTGGTAACACGATCCAAAAAATTATCGCCATGGCGCAATATAATAGTGGTAGGCATCCCACCCCAGGTTTGCACTAGCTTTTCTTCGAGGCGTTTGCCCAGTCCTCGTGCAATATTAGCCAGCGCATAAATAGCACCGCCACTTCCCAACAAGGTAATTACACTGGTAAAAAAAACATTGCGCGCTCCATAGGTGCCAACCAATGGGATAAGTATTGGAATGATGACCAAAAGCCCAGGGAACATTCTTGCTTTTCGTTCGTAAGGATCAAATAACTTTTCCATCCATTTTTCCATAAAGATACCGTTCTAATTTGTTAGAATTAAATTTTTTAACATACATGCAATAACGAAGATAAAATGATGGAGAGTTCATTATCACCAATGATAATTTGAACGGCTGGCAAACCATCTTCTGCCATTTTTTTTGTCAGGTATGCAACTTGCCCCAAATCATCACTGCTTGGGGTAACTGAGAAGCCATCAGGATGACTGTGCCATTCTCCGATATAATCAACAACACCTGCGGTCCGTCGCTGGGCCTCCTGGACATCTTCCAATAGTCCCTCAAATCCTCGATCAAAAGATGAGGCAGAAGAAACACTATCCTTCGGTGCACTAAGACCACAAACAATGACGAGCGCGTTAATAGTGAAATCGTAGTAGCCCAATAACGCACCACCAGTTTCATTTGGAAGTGCGTTCCGTCTCAATTCAAACAATTGCTGACGAGCGCCTTCATCAATATAGATTGTGAACCCCTCGGTCTCGATGACTCTTTCGGAATGAACATCTACCGTATGAATTGCAACGGCTCCACTGTTATGATCGTGGGTCCATAGGCTGATTCTGGCATCGCTACTCAACGATACTTGCTGGCATTGACCAGCCAACATTGCCGCGTGTGCAGTCACGTGGATGTTGGACAATACAATGGAAATATCTCGGCAACTGGCTCCACTCCAGAAGGTACTGATATTGCCCTCCAAATGTGTGCTGCCCCAGGATTGCTGAATGACTGCCCGATAATACTGCGCTTCAAGCGTGCGTAATCGGATGCTGCGTTGTTCATCCTCCGCCATCAAAACAGCGGATTTTCCGTTAGGCGTAATAAACACGGATACGTGACGAGGAAGTCCATCAACGCGACTGGCTAAGCGTGGATATTCCAGGGTTGTAGACGCATCAATAACCAGATCCCGAGATAACAACACCTCGTTTATTTCTGGAGAGGACAGCTCTGTTGCATCAGAGTTTATGGCAGTGATATTGCGCGCACCACCAACGATGCAGCCATAGAGTTCTGCAACTGTATTGGCTTTGCTTTCTCCTACGTGTTGCTCGTAAGCGATGTGGCGAGAAAGGTTGTGAGGTTTTACATGGTCTTTATCAACAATGAACCAGTGCCCCCACCCCGCGCGAGCCCATAGAGCCAACATTGCACTACCCAAGGCTCCAGCGCCAATAAGTGCAACTTTCGGATCAGAGTTAGGCGTGCCCGATTGACTTTTAAAGGCTTCTATATCATTGCGATAACGCACATCCATGGGGAAAGTTTTTATCTCTCTCCATATTTTATTCGAGCTTTGGATTTCGACATTTTGGTATTTGTCGTCGAGTAAGTAGAGAAAATCTAACTCAACACCCAACGACATCACACCTTGCAATAAAGCATAAGCATTATGTTGAAAACGGTCTGGAGCCGCACCAAGTGTTCTGCACAGTGGAACATGTAAAATGATAATGGTTCTATCAGTATCAACACTTTTAATTACGCCTGCCTGAGGAACCTTCTTCCGAATTTCATCTTTGATATGCTGGAGAAGATCAATATCTCGGTGAGCCAAGATATCGGTTAACTCGCCAAGGGTTTGTGAGGGTCGTTCAACTGTTCCATGAACCACTGGTGGCAGATCTATATTGATGTAACTGGTTAATTGGCCGAGACGATTAGCGCCAGTTTTTTCCATAAAAAAAGTGATGCCGCCATCGTGGCGCGCCTCGCCTCGCCCAACTGTAAAGTTTACGGCATTATCTGCACGTAATTGATCAAAATCCCAAGGCAGAATAAGCTCAAATGGAGTAATAAAAAATAAATTTTCTACAGGCTGATCGCTCGGATGCAATTCATTTTTGGCCGACTTTTCAAGCCACCATTGAATACGCCGCAAAAATTTTTGTGCCGTCCAGCTGCGAGCCACGCTCATCGGAGGTTCAAAGTACAAGCACAAACTCATTGGAAAACCACGTACACGCATATTTTGGTGCACAGTAATCGGAAAGGTTTTCCGTAATGCATATACTTCAATCAAATCCAGCGAATTTTGCGGAACAAAAATCGCAAGTCGCTCACGAAAGTTTATTCCGATGGGATTGTTCGGAGGTATTTCATCACATTCGATATCGACATAAATGATTTCGCCGAAGATTTCATCATTAAATTTAAAGGCAGCGGCTTTAATGAAGGTGAAATCGCGGTGGCTACGAATAGCCTCCCGTATGGCAATTGAGCGAGTTTGCCGCAATTCATTTTCACCACCTAGTTCTATACAATGCGGTAGTTCGAAATACTCATCACTCATGGCCAACTCTCGGTGCAGCCGCAGTGATAATTGCCGGAGCACCAAGAACTGATGTCCTTTTCAACACAACACCGCCACCAGTTATTTCAAATATGATTGGCTCAGGTTTTCTCGTATTAGGCTCTTCCATAGTCACCAGAAATTTTCGCCCATTGACCTTTTTTAAATATTCCTCGTAAGTATTTTTGGCCTGCACATGTGGGGGTTGAATTTGCTCGTAGGCCGCTGTATCAGCACCTATCGATTTGCTACAACTGACAATGTACGCATCACGCTTTCCCAACAATAAGAGTTCTTCCACGAGCGGAACCGGCGTCGTTTCTTTTTCACCTTTCTCGCCATCTTTATTCAGCGCCAGATAACTGCAATGGTGTGGGATGTTGTAAAGATTCCAAGCCAAACGATCCATATTGCCATGGTATTTTGTGATGCTGACGATGTCTTCCAGCATATCCCAAGTGGCATCGCCAATTTCCAGATAATCAAATTGATGATAATCAGCTTGAAAGCGAACATTAAAAACCAGCGATGCTTCATTACGAATAATATCCCCATCGTCACAGTGTTTTATAAACGGTGAATGGCAGAAAAATTCAACCTTGTCGGATGTCAACGAAAAGCCGGGAACTAAGGTGCCGGCATCAACGAATAAGTGATCCCTCGCAGATGGACTTTCGTTACGATCCTCTAACAATGGAATTAACCAATCCATTAAAGTTTGGGGTTGTGAGAAAACCCTAATGCCGTTACCTTCTAATAATCGGTGTCTAGCTTCCTGCCGCAAAATAATAAACTCCTCAGATTGTTTATCATTCTCAGCTTTTTCAAGGAGCATAGCGGCGGGCACCCAAAGCTCATTAATTTTAATCCGATCTTCGCCTTTGTATTTTTTTGCGTGCCATAACTCAAAAAACTCCGTGCTCCCCTGAATGTGATCAAGGTCAGCATGCGTGAACGCCACCACATCAAAGTAATCGCGATTGGCCTTCTTTAGCTCAGACTTTAATTGGGATTTTAAGTCTATTTCGGGGGTATTTTCGTCTTCCGCATTTGAGCATTGACGAAAATCAAACAAGACTCGGCGACCGTTGTTCAAGATAATTTGGGTGGTATCGCCATTGTTTACTGGATAAAACGTCACATTATGCAAATCAGCCACAGGGAACTCCTCTTCTTTAGCTCAATATCGTTTTTGATTCAGATGCCAAAAAAGCCTGTGTGAGCGTAGCGGAAGTGGCGTCCATTCCACCGTTATATGTGAACCGAGTCTCATTTTTTCAAGGCGCGATTTTCATCCTTTTTAGTTTTTATTGTTATAAGTATGGAAATTTAAATTTCCATAAGTAGCACCCCCTACTTTTTTACGAACGAGCTAATCAATCAGGCCTTTTGCTGAGGTATGGGCTCTCGAAAAGCTACCTAATTAATGCTGTCTAAAATTTCAACGTCTGCTTTGGGCAGAGGCCGTGTAAAAACGAAAAATATCCGCAGTGACTAGCTTTTTGCGTTTGCATAGCAATTTAAACCGATGTAGCAAACGCATTAGTATAATCAAATTTTTTAAATATCTTGATTTTCGTTTTTTATTTCAAAACCTAAATCGAACCTATGTGGCTGCAAATGTCAGCTATATACCGCATAAAAAGCCTTCTCAGGCTTCCATTGCCAACATTAATGGAACAGCTCCTAAAATTTTCAGCACGCGTTTCATGTTATACGCTAGCACGTGCAAACTCATTTCAGTGGAAACATGTTTGAGCGTCTTCATCTGAAAGTGTTGTGCTCCCATCCAAGACTTGATGGTGCCATAGGGATGCTCAACTGTTTCTCGACGGATGCGCATCGCTGCTGGAAATTGATCAAGGCGTCTTTGCATTTCATCCAACACAGCTTCATTTTCCCAGCGAGTTACACGTCGCTCCTTACTTGGCGTGCATTGGCTTTTTAATGAACAAGTTTTGCAAACCGATGTCCAGTATCTGTGCATGGTGTTTCCACGTTCTGTTGTGGTCATACGCTTGATAAGTTGCTGACCGGCTGGACAATGATAGACATCACCTTTTGCGTCGTAAATAAAATCGTCTTTGCCAAACCGTCCATCTGCTGTCGCATTCGAGGTCACACTTTTTGCAACAATTGCTTTTATGTTGGCGTTGTCGCAGGCCAGAATTTCAGTATTTTTGAAATAGCCCCGGTCAGCGATAACGGTAAGCTGCTCTGCATCCATCGCATCGCGGGCTTTGCTAGCCATATTGAATAACTGGTCACGATCATTAGCTTCATTGCTCACCTCATGAGCAACAATCAAATGGTTTTTGCTGTCTACTGCGGTTTGCACGTTATAACCAACAACGCCACTGCCACGTGATCTCATTGAGCGAGCATCTGGATCAGTTTTGGATATCTGGTGATCGGGCGCATCATTAAGCTGTTCTTTAATTGCAGAAAGCTGTTTCATTTGCACCTTGAGCTTGGTAATTTTTTCCTGAAGCCTTTCAGTGCGATGTTGTTTGATCTCCGGCTCCTGGCGATCTGCTGTTTCAAGGTCTTTCAGATACTGGTTGATGCTGGACTCAATTTCTTTCATCCGCAGATCTACTTTACCCTTCGTAAAATTTTTGTCGCGGTTGTTGGCAGCCTTGAATTTGCTACCATCAATTGTGATAAGTGTGTCGGCAAATAGATTGAGATTTTTGCATATCACAACGAATTGACTACAGACCTTGCGAATAGCCTTGCCATTGTCTTTGCGGAAATTGGCGATAGTTTTGAAATCAGGTGTTAAGCGACCTGTCAGCCACATCAATTCGACGTTGCGCTGCGCCTCACGTTCGAGTCTGCGACTGGATTGTATTCTGTTAAGGTAGCCGTAGACGTAAAGTTTTAAAAGAACAGCCGGATGATAGGAAGGTCTTCCTGTTGCTGCTGGTGTCGCGCCTTCGAAACCCAATGATTGAAGATCAAGGTTATCGATAAACACATCAACCACGCGAACCGAATTCTCTTCGGTAATATAATCATCCAGCATCTCTGGAAGT
>CAUOQW010000058.1:0-8546 GCA_963506825.1 uncultured Cellvibrio sp. | reverse complement strand
CAACACCAAAACCAAAAAATGTTTAGGTGCTGCAGCTAAGTAATAAGCGCCCCTCCTCACTAATGTGAGGAGGGTGTTTTTTGTTAAACAAGATAAATTCAAAAGCCTGTTATTTTTGAGCATAAGATGATGATTCATATCTCACGTTTTTTTAAAACCTTTGCCGCTGTATTTCTACTTTTGAGCATAAGTACAAATAGCTTTGCACAAACTGAAAGTGAAACCGAGACTAAAATAGAGGCACCTACCGATTTCGCAGGCCTGGTTCAACAATTGTCAACAGGCAGCCTCTCTGAACGTGGCGATACCGTTAAAAAAATTGCACTCTTAAAAGATCCACGCAGTACAGTAATTATTGCTGCACTGGAACAAGGCAATCTCTATGCAGATAGCGAATCGAAAAAAGTGGCAATCAAAAATGAAGGCGACAACTTTGTAGATGCTATAGCGCAAAGCGCTATGACTAGCGACATCAGTAACTTTAAAAAAATTCCCGTCAACAATAGTCTCCGAAACCAATTACGCAGTTTATCGGCACAATTAAATCTCAGTAGCCCAGATGAAGCTGTGCGCCTAGGCGCGGTGAAACGCTTATTAAACGATGGCTTAGATGCAGACAGTGCCGCTCTTTTAGAAGAACAAGCTAAAACAGAACGTATTAAAAATATTAAATCTGCCATGGAAATTGCACTTGCATTATTTGAACTTAAAAATCCCGATGAAAAAACCCGTATAGCTGCAGTAGATAGTTTGAGAGGCTCATTGGAGCCAGAAGCGCGCAGCGCACTCACAGAAACATCTACCAGCGATGAAAGCGAAGCGGTTAGAAACACAGCTATATCTGCACTTAAGTCGATTGAAAACACCATTAGCTACTATCGCCTAGGTGAAACTATTTTCTTTGGCTTGAGCTTAGGCTCGGTACTTTTATTATCTGCTATTGGCCTTGCCATTACCTTTGGGGTGATGGGCGTAATTAATATGGCGCACGGCGAACTTATGATGATCGGAGCCTATTGCACTTGGGTTATTCAACAACTTTTTCCCAATCATATTTCATACAGTTTACTCATAGCTGTTCCTACTGCATTTATAGTTGCTGGTACCGTTGGAGTTGCGATTGAGCGTGGCGTAATTCGATTTTTATACGGCAGACCACTGGAAACCTTGCTCGCCACTTTTGGGTTGAGCTTAGTGTTGCAACAAGCCGCACGCAGTATTTTTTCCCCGCTCAACCGCGCTGTGAGCTTGCCAGAGTGGATGAGCGGTTCGCTCACCATTAATCCCGTACTCTCTATTACTTACAATCGTTTATATATTTTAATTTTTGCGATTTTAATTTTTATTCTGCTGCAACTTATTTTGAAAAAAACATCGCTCGGTTTAAAAGTTCGCGCAGTTTCGCAAAACAGAACCATGGCCCGCGCGGTTGGCGTTCGCGCCAGCTGGGTGGATGCACTTACCTTTGGCTTAGGTTCTGGTATTGCGGGTGTTGCAGGTGTTGCGCTGTCGCAGCTGACTAACGTCGGCCCCAATCTTGGCCAAGCTTATATTATCGATTCATTTATGGTGGTGGTGTTCGGCGGCGTAGGCAACTTGTGGGGAACACTGGTTGGTGCAATGGGCTTGGGCATTATCAATAAATTTTTAGAGCCCTATGCGGGTGCGGTGCTCGCCAAAGGTTTAGTGTTGGTTCTGCTGAGTTTATTTATTCAGAAAAAGCCCAAGGGTATGTTTCCGCAAAAAGGTCGTGCGGCAGCGGATTAACCCCCTCCCTACCTCCCCCTTCAAAAAGGGGAGGAGTTGAATATCACTCCGTTTATTAAGAGAAATTTCGATGCTAATAAAACGCTTATTATTAAACGACCGCGGTGGCGCAATTGTGCTGGCGCTTATCGCCGCTTTGATGGTGATTATCCCCATTCTGAATTTGGCAGTGCCAACATCTTCGCCATTTCATGTATCCACGTTTACCGTAACCCTACTCGGTAAATTTTTATGCTATGCCCTGCTCGCGTTATCGGTTGATTTAATTTGGGGTTACTGTGGAATTTTATCCCTCGGCCAAGGCGCATTTTTTACACTCGGCGGTTACGCCATGGGCATGTATTTAATGCGTCAGATTGGCGCGCGCGGCCAATACGGTAACGCTGAACTGCCAGACTTTATGGTGTTTTTAAATTGGGATCATTTACCTTGGTATTGGCTGGGGTTTGATTCGTTTGCGTTTGCAATGCTAATGGTAATTGTTGTGCCCGGCTTGCTCGCCTTTGTATTTGGTTGGCTCGCATTTCGCTCGCGCGTTACCGGAGTTTATTTTTCTATTATCACCCAAGCATTAACCTACGCTTTAATGCTCGCCTTCTTTCGCAATGAAATGGGTTTTGGTGGCAACAATGGTTTAACCGATTTTAAAGATATTTTAGGCCAGCCCATTGCGGCAGATACCACGCGTATCGCGTTGTTTTTAAGTTCGGGTATCGCTCTTATCTCCGCTTATATTGCTTGCCGCTATATTGTGACCTCGCGCTTTGGTCGCATTGTAGTTTCAATTCGCGATGCTGAAAGCCGCACACGTTTTTGCGGTTATAAAGTGGAATCTTACAAACTGTGGATTTTTGTTTTCTCATCCATCCTTGCCGGTATCGCCGGTGCACTTTACGTTCCGCAAGTTGGGATTATTAACCCCGGTGAATTCTCACCACTTAACTCCATCGAACTTGTTGTGTGGGTTGCCACTGGCGGGCGCGGTACTTTATTTGGTGCAATTGTCGGCGCATTCTCGGTTAACTACGGTAAAACACTTTTCACATCTTTCTCCCCCGAAACCTGGTTGTTCGCATTAGGCGCACTTTTTGTGATTGTGACTTTGGTTTTGCCTAAAGGCTTGGTGGGATTATTTAATCGCCCTAAAAAATCTGAATCTGCGCACGAAGCACTAGAAGAAGAAATTACAGAAGCAACTCTTGATGACAAAAAAAGCACACCTGAAACTAAAACTGCGGAGGCAAAATAATTATGAATATTCTTGCCCAAGCAAAACAAGCACTACCCGTTAAAGACCCAGACTTCAGCAAAGTACTCAACGGCTTTGGTTTAGAAAAAGATAACTTTGGTGCACCAGTTGATACCAGCAAGCGCACGATTTTGTATGTGGAAGGTATTACGGTTAGCTTTGATGGCTTCCGCGCACTTAATAATCTAAACCTTTATGTTGATGAAGGTGAATTGCGCTGCATTATTGGCCCCAATGGCGCGGGCAAAACCACCATGATGGATGTGATTACCGGCAAAACCAAACCTGATGAAGGTACGGTTTACTTTGGGCAACAAATTAATTTATTAGAATTGTCGGAACATCAAATTGCTCGCGGTGGTATTGGCCGTAAATTTCAAAAGCCTACTATTTTTGAAGCGCTCACGGTTTATGAAAACTTGGAGTTAGCAACTGCATCCAACAAAGCTGTGTGGTGGACACTCACTAAATCGCTCTCCAACGAACAGAAATTCCGCATTGATGAAGTGCTGGTACAAATCGGCCTAAAAGAATTGCGTTATAAAAATGCCGGTGCCCTCTCGCACGGCCAAAAGCAGTGGTTAGAAATCGGCATGTTGCTTATGCAAAGCCCGCGCGTACTTTTGGTTGACGAACCTGTTGCGGGTATGACTGGCGAAGAGACCGAAAAAACCGCAGAGCTTTTATTATCACTCGCAGGCAAACACTCAGTGATAGTGGTTGAACACGATATGAAATTTGTACGCTCGATTGCGCGCAAAGTCACCGTGCTGCACCAAGGCTCAGTGTTAACCGAAGGCACTATGGATCAAGTACAAAATGATCCAAAAGTGATTGAAGTGTATTTAGGCGAATAACCAAAGTAGAGAGAAATCACTGTGCTGCAAATAAAAAATATCAATCAATACTACGGCCAAAGCCATATTCTGTGGGATCTCTCGCTCAATCTTAAAGAAGGCACCTGTGGCTGCTTAATTGGTCGCAACGGCGTGGGTAAGACGACTCTGCTGAAATGCATCACCGGAATTTTGCCGGTAAGCGATGGCGTTATTGAATTTAACGGCAACAACATCAACAAACTTTCCACCGAAGCCCGCGCTCGCGCTGGTATCGGTTTTGTACCCCAAGGCCGCGAAATTTTCCCGCTGCTCACCGTAGAAGAAAATTTGAAAATTTCGTTGGGCGCTCGTAGCGATAAATTAAAAACTATCCCCACCCAAATTTACGAATTGTTTCCTGTATTAAAAGAAATGAAATCCAGACGCGGTGGCGATTTATCCGGCGGCCAACAACAGCAACTCGCCATTGGCCGCGCATTGGTGCTCGATCCCAAATTATTAATTTTAGATGAACCCACCGAAGGCATTCAGCCTAATATTGTTCGCGATATCGGAGATGTAATCCGCAAGCTCAACCGCGAGCTTGGCCTCACGGTATTACTGGTCGAACAAAAACTCCCCTTCGCCCGCCGCGTAGCCGATGACTTTTTTATTATGGAAAAAGGCAGCGTAGTTGCCACTGGCCCAATTGCCGAACTAAATGATGATCTGGTGCAAAAGTATTTAAGTGTCTAATTGGCCAAAACCGCAGCGGGCGTTCATACCCTTAAGGTTATTGACGCTCCTGCGGTAATTAAGGGCCTAACCCGCTAAGACGACCTTCTCCACACTTACCTCGCCGCCGTAGCCTTTCCGAATACCCTCTGTTTTGTCGCAATAGATGTTATATACCTCTTGACTATAAGGTACCTTTGGGCGACCCTAGGCGACACGTTTACTGACTGAGTTTTTGTTGGTTTTTTCGGCTATTTTATTAGCGAAAACAGAACCAGTACTCTTGTCGGCCGATTCCGTTAAAGTAGATTTCCCATTCCATAAGAAGATATAACCAAAATGAATCAAGCACCCTCTCATGCACCGTCTCAAAAACTCTCCGTTACTGAGAAAGTTGGCTACAGCTTAGGCGATTTCGCGGCTAACCTCATTTTCCAGATGCTAGTAACCTTTCCGGCATTCTTTTATACCGATGTATATGGCATTTCTGCCGGAGCAGCGTCAGTCATCATGCTGGTTGCAGGCTTAATCAGTGCATTTATTTTCACCCCAGTCATGGGATTTATTGCAGATAGAACTCAAACGCGTTGGGGTAAGTTTCGCCCCTGGGTTTTATGGACTGCGATTCCATTCGGCATACTTGCGTTGTTAGCGTTCAGTACTCCAGACATTCCCTATCAGGGCAAAATCATTTACGCCTTTGTAACTTATCTATTGTTACTTGCCGTTTATGCTGCCAACAACCTGCCCTACTCTGCACTTAGCGGAGTACTAACGGGTGATATGAAAGAGCGAAACAGCTTATCCGCCTATCGTTTTGTTGCGGTAATGTGCGCGCAATTCATCATCCAAGTATTGCTCTTACCATTAGCATTAATGTTAGGCGATGGCGATAAAACCGTAGGCTTTCAAAACGCATTGATTTTATTTGCCAGCATGGGGATTGTTTGTTTCATTATTACGTTCCTTACAACTAAAGAAAGAATTCTGCCGATTAACAAAGAAAAAACAACTGTTGCTCAGGACATTCATGATTTGCTCAATAACCTGCCTTGGTTAATCATGCTTATTGTTACTGTGCTTGTGTTTATTAATTTGGCTCTTAAGGGTGGTGCTTACATTTACTACTTCTCAAACTATCTTGATGAAGCGGCACTTGTAGCCTTTTTAGAGAGTATTGGTTTCAATAGTTTTATTCAGGGTCTAACTGCATTTTTCGCATCTCTTGGCTTTAACCATTTCGAATGGCCTAAAGACCCGGCTACCTCTGCGTTTAGTTTATTTAGTGCCTGCAGCATTATTATGCAAATTATTGGCATTTTCTTTTCTAAATCCATTGCTGACCGATTTGGTAAACGCAACACCTTTGGTGTGGGTTTGTTTATCTCAACCATTTTCCTATTTGTATTCAATTATTTCCCGAAAGATGCTATCGGCCTCTGCTACATCGCCAACATACTCCATGGCTTAGCTTACGGCGTAACCGTTCCTTTACTGTGGGCAATGGTTGCTGATGTTGCTGACTACTCTGAATGGAAAAATAATCGCCGCGCAACAGCCATCATTTTCTCTGCCATGTTAGTCGGATTAAAAGCCGGTATTACTATTGGTGGTTCATTATTAGCGGCTATTTTGGCCTACTATAATTACGATGCGTCACTTGCGGTTCAATCTCCAGAAGCAATTGAAGGCACTAAAGCAGTCGTCAGTATTTACGCCTCAATTCCTTTCTTTATGGCTGTTGCATGCCTCTACTTTTATCGCATCAACAAAACCAAGGAAACCCAAATTGAAACCGAATTGAATGAGCGCAGAGAAGCTGCCGCCCAATCAATTCGAATTAACCTGAACAAAAGAAGTAGAGAGAAAATTTTATGTCTGAAGAGTGTTTAGCACCCGAAGTAGTCGCGGATTTAAAAGCCCGCGCCATTTCACAACCACTGGTAGAACACATTTACACTGCCGATCCCTCTGCGCATGTGTTCAACGGCAAGCTTTATATTTATCCGTCACACGATATTGAAGCGGGCATTCCGTTTAATGACAACGGCGATCACTTTGGCATGGAGGATTACCACGTAATCTCTCTGGATTCGCCGGATAGCCCTGCAGTTGATAATGGCGTTGCGCTGCATGTTAAAGATGTAGCTTGGGCAGAGCGCCAAATGTGGGCTCCCGATGCCGCACATAAAAATGGGAAATATTATTTATATTTCCCCGCAAAACGTGCAGACGGTATTTTCCAAATCGGCGTAGCGGTTGGCGACTCACCTGTTGGCCCGTTCAAAGCTGAACCTGAAGCCATTAAAGGCAGCTACACCATTGACCCTGCAGTATTTGAAGACAACGATGGCAGTTACTACATGTACTTTGGCGGCATTTGGGGCGGCCAATTACAGAACTATCGCAACAATCAATATGATGCGAATCGTGGTGAGCCTGCAGACAATGAGCCGGCCCTCGGCCCAATCGTTGCGCGCTTAAGCGATGACATGAAAGAGTTAGCCGAAACCCCACGCGAGATTCAAATCCTCGATGAAAACGGCAAACTAATCTTAGCGGGCGATCATGACCGTCGCTTCTTTGAAGCCTCGTGGATGCACAAATACAACGGCAAGTACTACTTCTCCTACTCCACCGGCAACACGCACTTTTTGTGTTACGCCACGGGCGATAACCCCTACGGCCCCTTCACCTATGGTGGCCGCATTATGGAGCCCGTCATCGGCTGGACTACGCACCACTCAATCGCTGAATACCAAGGCCAGTGGTACTTGTTCTATCACGACTCGGTACTCTCAAAAGGCATCACCCACTTGCGTTCTGTGAAGATGACCCCATTAACTCACAATGCGGATGGCAGCATTCAAACCATCACCCCCTATCGCGATTAAGTGGTAGGCGCCGCAGTCATCGGGAAATTAAGTCTCGATCACTGCAGCGAATGAGGGTAGAATGCCGTCACTCGCTAGTTTATGAGTAGCGTTCGCAAGAACAGCTCAAAAGCTTAGCGATCGGGGCCGATATGGATTCGACGCTGGTAACAAAGTCCAAGGTGCATGTCGTGAGGGTAGCCAATCACGTTAATCCAAAGCTGCAAACTATACAGTTGCCAATGATGACAACTACGGTGCCCAATTAGCTGCGTAAGCAGCTTTTGAAAGCACTTCTAGTGGTACGCCACTAGCGGTCTATAACAAGGTGCCAGTACCGCGTTAAAGCCCGTCATATAGAACTGGATCGCCGTGAAGCCTGCCTGGGGTGGATCAGCTAAAATTTATCAGGATCGCTTCTTTCGTCCCGCCCGCTGGGCTGTAAGAGGCTAAATCAATAGGCGGTTCTAAACATGTAGAGCTGCGGATAGAGTGCTGGCGGACGGGGGTTCAACTCCCCCCGGCTCCACCAAATACAAAAACCCGATCAGAAATGATTGGGTTTTTTATTTTCTGCATTTGCTACTTTGATAACCCAGAGCATAATTACCAATCACGTAACCGCTCTTTGCACACTATATGCAAAGAGCGTAAATTCATAAAAATCACGTCTAGCCGCAATGTTAAAAAATGAAATCAATACGATGAGGCGAGAATGAAACGAAATTTGTTCAAAGAGATAGGTGAAGGCTTTGAGGCGCTACAAGATGAGCACCAAGGTAAAGTCACCCTAAAGCAGCACACCGCAGAAAAAATAAGTGCTCCAATAGTTACGAACCAACAAAAAAACACTAGAGAACTGAGAACAAGGCCACGCCAAACCCAACGCGTAAGTAGCTGTGCTTATGAAATACCCGGCCATCGAGCGCTTAGGAATGGTTTAAACCTAACTACTGGTGGCTAATACCAATCTCAAGCCAACAATTGATATTTGACGAAGGGGAAATGGATATGCGCGATGTCGGCGATATGGGTGAAAGTGATTTTCAGAAAATATGCAGTGATGGGGGCCTTGTCGCAAATAAAGCACTCAAGGATAAACAT
>CAUOQW010000057.1:0-8594 GCA_963506825.1 uncultured Cellvibrio sp. | reverse complement strand
GGGATTCTGACGCAAACACAATACTCCCAATAATTCTTTGTCCTTAGAGATGTGCGCACAGCCAAGTTGAATCAACGTGCCGGGGTCTATAATGCGGTCGAGCATACGCACTTGGTAGGCAGTTTCGGTTGGGCGCCCCATAGCGCTACCTTCCCGCAGTGCCTTGGTAATCACTTCGCGTGAAATCGCTGAGATAACCGGCTTGCCTGTGACTGAAGGGCTGCTGGATAAAATAATCAGCAGTTCAGGGGTAATAATGGAGTGGCCTTCATAACCGCGCCCCAAATATATCGGTCGCAACCACTGATCCATTTTAATGCCAGCTGCCTCGGCGCTGATCTTACCATTGACGAGATTATCGACCACCTCAATCAGTTCATCGTCTTCAGCAATGGCATGCACGCCCATTAGGTATTCGTGCTGCCACAATTCCAACAGGCCGGTGGTTGCTTGCAAGCGCGTTAAAATATGGTGGGTTACATTCTCGCGGTCATGGGCGTAAAGGGAGCGTACCGAAATGCTACACACCGCAATCAGCAGAATACTGATGCCGATTGCGAAGAGTAGTGGTGCGTATTTCCCTAATTTCATCATGGTGTTTTTATTCAGGTTCCATCATGCAGCGTGTTATTCGTTTATGGCTGACCTCGACACAGCGCTTTAATCAGCAATGCATGGTCGTTCAGCCAAGGCAGTACATCGCACGCGGGCATAGCGGGTGAGAAAAGATAGCCTTGAATTTCATCCCAACCCATTACCCGCAGTACGCGCAATTCTTCCAGTGTTTCCACGCCTTCGGCCACGGTGGTTAAGCCTAAACGTTTGCCCATATCCAATGCGGATTGCACGATATTGCATAGGTGCGCACTTTCGTTAACGCGGCAGACAAACGAGCGATCCAGCTTTAACTCGCTAAAGGCAATGCGTGATAGCTGCTGCATAGACGCAAAGCCAGTGCCGTAATCGTCAATGGAAAACCCGAAGCCATGGAGTTTTAAGCGGCCGATGTTGCCCAAGGCGGTTGCCTGATCTTTCATTAAAGCACTTTCTGTGATTTCCAAGAGAATTTTTGTCGGCTGAATATTCGCCTGTTTAACTTTATGAATAACATCCTTGGCAAAATGGTGGTCTTCTAACAGGGTGACGGCAATATTGAGTGAGATCACCGGGAATATAGCCAGGCTATTCCATGCATTCATATCTGCCAGTACGGAGTCCAGCATGCTTAGCGTGAGTTCTTTCAGTAGCCCGTGCTCGCTGGCGATATCAATAAAGTCACTCGGCGGGATGATCCCTTTGAGCGGATCACACCAGCGCGCCAGTGCCTCAAAACCAACTACCTTGGCTTGCTTGAGCGATACTTTGGGCTGATAAAAAGGTTTGATATGGTTGAGCCGAAGCGCACGCTTAATATCCAGCGCGGAGGGGCTGATAGCTTGAGCGTTCGCGGTTGCGGGGCGTGCGGCTTGGTAGCGCTCAAGGTGGTACAACAGATGTTGCCCGCTGAGCGGTTTTGGTAATGCGCCGAGCATGGGCATATTACAGGCGTGTACCAAGCTGCCTAGCGTATCCAGCAGCATGCCATCGGCGCTGCTGACGATGATGATAGATATGTGCAACTTCAGCTTGGCGACTTCTTGAATAAGTTCAATGCCATCCATACCGGGCATGTGTAAATCCACCAGCATAATCGCTGGGCGAACCTTTTGACTGCGCAACAACTGCAGTGCTTCCAAGCCATTGGCGGCTTCGTAGATTAAGTCTATCCCCATGCTGCGCAACAATTCGGAAGACACCAACCGCTGTAAATCGCTATCGTCAACGATCAAAACACCGGCTTGCAAAATAGCGCTGTGCAGTGGCGATTTTCCTAGGTCTTGCGCGTCAAGGCTCTGGCTCATATCAAGCTACCAGATACAGCGCCTGTCATTGAGCAGCCGAGGATGGAGAAGAAGGGCTTAGACAGCGAGTGTGGTTTCATAGTGTTTAAGGCATGGCTCCTTAACAGAAATGTACGGAATAAAATTGCGCGTAAAAAACTAGGCTTGTGGGCGACGATAAATAGAAGGGCGCACCAGTTTGAGTTGAGTGTCTAAACCAATCAGAGATTCCGAATGGCTGGTAACCAGCCAACCGCCTGGGCGCAACTGCGCATAGAGGTTGCGTAACACTTGTTTTTTTACATCGCTATCAAAGTAAATCATCACATTGCGCACAAAAATAATATCGAACTGTCCTAGTGGGGCGGCGTTATCCAGCAGATTGTGCTGCACAAAATTCACTTGCTTGCGCAGCTCTGGGTCCACCATAAACATACCCTCGTAAGGGCCGGTGCCACGGCGGCAATATTTTTTCAGGTAATCCGCTGGCATGTGTTCCAAACGCTGCATGCGGTACAAGCCCTGTTCAGCAGTTTCCAGCACGCGTACGGAAAGGTCGCTGGCAGTTAATTCCCAGCCACTTGTTCCCAGTTTTTCATTGAGAGTCATCGCCAAGCTATAAGGTTCTTCGCCACTTGATGCTGCAGCACACCAAATGCGCAGAGGGCGGCGCTGAATGCTGGGCAGCATTAAATTTGCCAAATGGTTGAAATGTTCAGCCTCGCGAAAAAAGTAAGTTTCGTTGGTGGTTAACAAATCCACCGCATGAGTGCGTTCAGCCAGACTGGCAGCATTAATGAGGTAGGCGGCGTAGCTGTCATATTCTTTAAACCCCAGCGACAGCATATGGCTACGCAGGCGGGTAACAATCAGTTGTTGCTTGTGTTCAGCAATTAGAATCCCGCTCTGTTGCTGAAAAAATGCCTGAATCTTGGTAAACGCAGCAGCGCTGATGAGGTTTGTTTCGGGTGATGTATCAAAAACACGCGCATTCATTGTGCTAATACCGGGGTTAAGGGGTTTTACTGCTTGCGCTTGGGTGTGCATAGGTCTTTACCTTTTACGTCACAAGTTCAGTGTTTAGAGAGTGGGTATTACGCTCTGTGGCATCCTGCGCAGGCGTTTCTCCGATATGACACATTGTGAGCGAAGAACAAAATTGGCGAGAGAGTAGAACTACTCAAGAGCGCAGAGGGTTATTACACAAATGTCCCAAAGTGTGATGTGGGTTGGGTATTTGAGGTTGAGGGCAGTGCTGAGTGAGGGCTTTTTGGGGTGAAGTGGTGCGTTGAACTGGTATTACACAAACAACTTAACCAATTCCACTGCTGAGGTGATATGCAGTTTATCCATAATGCGCGCGCGGTGGTTCTCTACGGTGCGTACGCTAATATCCAAGCTAGTGGCTATCTCGCGGCTGGATTGCCCCTGAACGACAAGATCTACAATCTCGCGCTCTTTGGGGGTGAGCAAATCCATACGCGCCTTTTTGCTCGATTGGCTTAAGCGTTCCCGGTGCAGGGTGCGGCTATGAGTGAGAGCGGCCTGTACCTTCTCAATTAACAAGTGGCCGTTTACTGGTTTTTCCACAAAATCAAAGGCACCTGCTTTCATGGCTTCAACCGCAGCGCTGATTTCAGAGTGGCTGGTAATAAAAATAATCGGCGGTGGCGAGCCAGTGGTGAGCAGTAAACGCTGTACTTGTAGGCCACCAATTTCTGGCATGCGTACATCGGTAATCACACATTCGCAGGGCGATGGAGAGTAAGCAGCGAGAAACTCTTTCGCGGAGGTAAAAGTGTGCACACGAGCGCCAATGGATTGCACCAGCTCTTTAAGTGTCCACAGGATAATATCGTCATCATCGACAATATAAACCACGGAGGATGCTGTTTTAGTAATGCTCATGAGGGCAGCCATAACACAATCTTATCCTTAGGGGTAATGCACTCGCGCAAAGAAGTACTCTTAGCTTAGCAAAGCTTCGCCAAAAATCGACTTTCTTGCGTCATGGTTGAGTTGTGAGCATGGGCCAGTGTTTTGGCTTCGTTTAATTTCCTTTTAGATATGCGGATATTCAGCTGCTTTTCCTCGTTCCCAAGCTCCCGCTTGGGAACGCATATTACTCACTACTCAAGGTTTCTAGCGCTGATTAGCGAGCGCACTTCAGTGATATAAACCTCACCGCGCCCACAATATTTACCCAAACCCGCCACTAAATTGCGCGCATTAAATTTACTTTGATCATGGCGAATTTTTGCGCGCAAATCGCGCAGGCTGCGGTAGGCATTGTGGGTGTTAATATTGCGGTAATAAGAGTTGATGGAATCTTCAATGCTATCGAACTTGCGCACTTCATGAGTGGCCGATGCCGCCCGGCGTTTAGGTACAATCCCACACCCTTTTTTGTAGCACCACTCGCCAAATAAATTATTGCCTTCCTGCGCGAAAGTGGAGGTACCCCAACCAGATTCAATGGCCGCCTGTGCAATAACCATGGCGGGCGGAATAATATCTACGCGCGATAACAAAACGTCTACAGCTTGTTTATCGCTAGGGTATCTCTCTGTGTCTACAAAAAAATCTTCACGCAAGCGATTGAGTTGTTCGCGGTCTACAAAACCCAGTTCACGTTTTTGATCCACTTCTTGTTTGATTTGCAAAAGGCGCTCGCGCGTGCTGAGCAGCAATTGATTTTTCTCTTCAACCAATGGGCGCATAATGCCCACAAATAATTCCACACGCTCAAGCGGTTGGTTGATCAAAGTTAAATCTGGCAGGAGGGTATTGCTGGTGAGTAAATCGCTATCTATTTCGCCGCTCAAGGGATAGCGTGACAAAACTAAAACCAATACCAAACAGCCTAAGGCATAGCCCAATAGCGCTAAGCCTAAAAACCATTGTGAAAAACTTTTTTGCATGATGTTACCTAACTTAAAGATTAAAAATTACAGCTCTAACTGCTTTCGCAACTCTTCCATACGTTTTACGTTTTCTTCTTTGCTTAGCGGAGTTTCAATTGTTTGCGGCAGTGCAAGCACGCTCGGTGCTGGCAACTCTTCGCCATTCATTACCCGCTCACACAATTTCAAATAGTGGCGCTCAAAAATCGGGAAGGCAGTTTTCTCCGCATTGCTGGAAAGAAAAAACCAATCGCTCGCGCAACCCGCGTGATAAATCGCCGGGTGGCTCCATGCATAAGCCGCTTTAGGGCTAGGTGCGCGGCAAGCTTCTACGTAGGCGCGGTGTGCATCAATTAAACCAAATTTTTCGGGGTCGCCTTGGCAGGCGCGCATCATGCGATTGAGCGTGGGCAAATATTCTGATTCTTCAATCACTTTGCGTGCGCCGCGCAAAATGGTTTCGGGTGAAAAGTGAGACAATGAGCTGAGCCATAGGCGTTTAGCGCTGTTCAGCAATTCAACATCTGCAAAGCCTGCATAATATTGGTTGTGATAATTAATGCGAAACAAAGCAAACACCTGATTGATGGCATCTACTAGGTCATCATTAGGTGCGCTACGTTGGCTCTCGCTGGTTTTAGCTTGCCCAGCTTCTATCGTTGATTTGTTCTGCGAGGCGGTGATCTCTTGTTCGAGTTGAGAGATTAGCTGGTTGCTGTCCTGCATGGTGATTACCTTGCTGAGTTGTTGGTGCTAAAGCATGCTGTTTAGCCCAGTGATATTTTACGTGTTGCAAAAATTTGGTGTTCCAAGAGGCGTAAAGCTGATTGCTCTCGCGCCAAAATAAAACGAACTCGGCAACTTGGCGCTGCGCAAAATTCATATCTATATTGGCGAGTTTCAGAACATCAAACACATCGGTACTTGGCTGCCAATTTTCAGGAATGCGTTTAGGTTCAGTATCGTGTTCAAGTGCAGAGCTGTAGCGCACCCACTGGCGTTTTACATGCTGAATAAATTTGCTGTTCCAGATGCGGCCCACTTCACCGCGCTCCTGCCAATAGAGTACAAATTCGGGGATTGCATCTTCCACAAAGGCATAGCTGATATTGGCGTGCTTCACCAAGACTTCAAGTGCATCGTTACTTGGGCGCCAGCTCATATGCATCGCAATATCTTTATCGCGATTCAAAAACTCTTCGTTATTTTCACGCGCCTGCCGCGCCATTAGAGTTTGATGATTGCGCCATTTGTGCAGCACATCTTTCAAAAACTTTGCGCCCCATGAATGACTTGTCTCGCCGCGCTCGCGCCAGTAAGTAATAAATTCCGGCACCTGCAAACGAACAAAATCTTCGGGGATATTATGCTGTGCTACTTGGCGCAACAACTCTTGGTCTGGCTGCCAGTTGGGTGCAATCAAGTTGGCGCCCGTGCTCATATTTATAATTGGTAAAGGACGATGCTGTTCAACTGGCTTGCGCGCCGCTTGCCCATCATTAAAGGCAACTGTCAGCCTGTGGCTTTCGGTAAAAGGTGCCGATGCCAACAGAATAATCCCCTGATCGCGCAGGTTCTTGCTAATGCGCTGAATATCCTGCGGCGACCAAAACGGCATAGCGCGCAACACCAAGGCTTCATCCGCATCAAGCCATTCCTGACCATCGCGCGCAAGCAGCGGGCGATAAGCCGCTATATCGCCCAACAGCGAGAGCATACAGGCTTCTTCAAGGCCAATCGTAGCCGCCAGCGAAGGCGAAACCAGCAAGGGGCGTTCAGGGATAAGGGATGAGCTCATGGCGTGTTTTGCATCAAAATCTAAAGGTGGAATTGTAGGGGGTATGGCGGGGCGATGCTAGCAGAACAGATGGTGCACCCTCACCCCAGCCCTCTCCCAAGGGGAGAGGGGGAGCTAGTGCTTTCGTTGGGAGAATTACACTTCCACAGGTGTAGTCGGGTGGTTGCCCCACTCAGCCCATGAACCGTGATAGGCGCGAATATTAAAACCAAGTGCTTTGCCCACTAAATAGGTAAAGCCGGAGCGGTGGTGGCTTTGGCAGTGGGTGATCATGCGCTTGTCAGCGGTTAAGCCGAGCGATGCCAAATACTCTTTGGCGTCTTTGCGAATCCGCAAACCGTCATTGCGATCCATCAGTGAAGTCCACTCCGCATTAATCGCGCCGGGAATATGACCATTCTTAGCAGCAGTTGCGCGTGTGCCGTTATATTCACCGGGACTGCGCGCATCCCACACCACAAAATCGGCTTTATCCAATTCGCCAATAATATCGGGAATTTCAATCACAACTTTGGGGTCGAGTTTAATATCAACTTTGCTCGGTGTAAGCGTTGGCACTTCTTGTGTAAGTGATTGGCCTGAACCAATCCATGCGTGCAAGCCGCCGTTCAAATAAGAATAATGTTTGTGACCGATTGCATCTAGCGTCCAAATCATTCTGCCCGCCCAGCCGCCGCCTTCATCGTCATAGACAACTACGTGAGTGTCGGGTGTTAAACCTAAAAAAGAAAATACGCGATTGAGCTGTTCAACGGGGGCAATTTTGCCGGGTACTGGCGCTTGGCCAATCAGAATTTTTTGTGGCGGAACATGAATCGCACCATCAATGTGACCTTGCAAATACGTTTGCTCTGCACACATATCAATAATTAATAATTTGCTGCTCATGGGCTGTGCCAAAAGCGCAGCGAGTTGGGTAGGTTCTATTACAAAAGGAAGAGCCATTTTTTTACTCCTTTAAATCTCAATCTGGTATTTAACCGTTCGTCCTGAGCGCGCAGCAGTCGAAGGACCTGGTTGCGGCTCTTCGACTGCTGCGCGCTCAGAGTGAGCGGGATTAATTAATTCTCGTTAATAGTTCGCAAAATATATCTATAAGAATCCATGCGCGTCGCACTGATTTTTCCACTTTCTAATGCGGCCAAAATTGCGCAGCCGGGTTCGTGGCGGTGCGAGCAATCGCGGAATTTGCAGTGGCCGAGGAATGGGCGGAATTCAATAAAGCCTTCGAGCACATCGTCTTCTTCCATATGCCACAAACCGAATTCACGGATGCCCGGAGAGTCGATTAATTGGCCGCCGCCGGGGAAATGCAAGAGCGTGGCGCTGGTAGTGGTATGTGTGCCGAGTTGACGATCAGACAATCCACCGATACGTAAGTTGCTTTCCGGCAAGAGCGCATTGATCAGCGATGATTTACCCACGCCCGATTGCCCTACAAACACGCTGGTGTAATGCGTTAAATAATTGCGGAATTCTTCAAGGCCAGAACCATTCTTGGTGGACACCATTAAGACTTCATAACCTAAATCGCGATAGGTTTTTTCTAAATAGTTCACCTTATCGCGCGTGGCATCGTCGATACGGTCAGTTTTATTAATTAACAACACTGGCTCAATATCAATCGCATTAGCAGCGACTAAATAGCGATCAATTAAATTCGCGTGGGGTTCAGGGTAGGGTGCGACTACGATAATAATGCGGTCGATATTAGCGGCCACCGTTTTCATGTCGCCGTGCGGGTCTGGTCGCTGCAAGGCAGAGTTGCGCGGCAAAACCGCGACAACCACACCGAGCGGGTTGCCTGCGCGCCACACCACTTTATCGCCTGTGACCAATGAGCCGAGATTGCTGCGAAAGTGGCAGCGCTGTTGCTGGCCTAGGTTCTCGCCATCGGTAGCTTCCACCACCACTTGCATACCGTAATGAGTAATGATCAGGCCGTGCTGTTCTGGGCCTAAATCGCTCTCATTGAGCGTTTCATCCGCTTGCTTGTCGCGTTTGGTGGCGCGC
>CAUOQW010000056.1:0-8699 GCA_963506825.1 uncultured Cellvibrio sp. | reverse complement strand
TGAGCACTTGGGTACGCGGCGCGAGTGACATTTTGAACGGCAGGGCACCGTAAGACAGCGGGCTGGTAAAGACTTCATCGGAGTTCAACGAGCGCACAAACTGCACGGTCACATAGCCATTGCCTTCAAAATTGGCGGGAATGGTGATGTGCTGTACCGAGCTGGTGGTATCGGTTTTAAACCATTGGTGAGCGAAGACTTTGTCGCGCTCCAAGGTGATCAAACCTGCGCCGGTATAGGGTGCTTGAATGGAAATTTCGATTTGATCGCCCGGCATATAGTCGGTTTTGTTGAGTTTAAGTTGCAGCTCAGCACTGCGCTCCAGCGAGCGGCTGAGGTTGCCTTGGCCTATTACCGAATAGCTCAAGCGATTGAGTTCTTGACCTTCCGCATTGCGCAATACCAAGGCGAAATCGCCCGGTTCATCTGTCGGCATGGCGATCTCGGAGCCTTTGGCGGCGAGGCTTTGTGGCTGCGAATTGCGCAGGGTTTCTTTTAAGCGCGATTGGTATCTATAAGTACCGTTGTCTTGCTTCATCAATACCGACACGTATTTGCGCTGCACCCATTCCAAGGTTAGGCCATCGACTTGCTGGCCTTTCAACTCGGGGTTGAGTGCAATCCACTGGCTGGACTGCTTGCTGGCTTTGGTGATGAAACTTAGATCCGCATCGGTCTTTTTCACACCCACAAGGTAGGCGGAACTGGAGACTAGAGCATCGCTTACGGCGGCTACATTGCGCCCGCCCTCAGGTTCAAACACCCGCGCTAAAATCGACAGGCGATAGGTCGCCTTGGCAAAGCGCGCCAAGTTCAAATCAAAAGTCGCTTGGCCTTTATCGTCGGTTTTGCCGTCCGGCAGGGCGTGCTCAGAACCTTCGTTAAACTTGTTGGGGTCGTAGAATTTGTAATCCGCATAGCCCGCAAAGCTGGGCACCGCTGGCGATAACGTCATAGACGCGGTCACGCGGCGGTTGGTCGCGGGCGTACCAAACAGATTCATGGCTTCAATTTTGGCGACGACTTTATCGGGCGTGAGCCAGCCGGTAACGGGCTGTGCAGACAAGCTCGCACTGACTTTTAAGCGATCTGGCTCGAACTCTTGCACCTTGATCGTCGTACTACCCAAGACCCGGTCGCGGTGGCCACTTTTCACCAAATAAATGTAAGCACTGTAAGTACCGGTGGGCGCGCTCAAACTCGGTTGCCAGTTGAATTCGTTAAAGCCGGTAGCTTTGGCGTTAAAGGTTTGGCGATAGGCCGACATGCCGCGCGGATCGGTAATTTCCAGCTCTAGCGGTACACCTTCCAGCGCACTTTTCCAATCCTGCGTGCGCAAAATATTGCCCAAGTGAATCTCTTCGCCGGGGCGATACAAACCACGATCGCTAAAGATGTAACTGCTCAGTGTATTGGGGTCGATGTTGGTATCCACACCGCCGGTATCAAAGCGCGAGAAGTTCAAGCGGCGGCTGTAATTGTTGTAAGGCAGGAACGACATATCCTCGCCGTAGTGCGCCATAATCAGTAGCGGTGTTTTCTCGCGGCGGTTCTCGTCATTGCGTTTGGGCAAATCCACTTTACCGCTGGCATCGGTAGTACGAGTTTCCAGCGCCAGACCATTGCGACCAATTAATTGCACCTTCACGCCCGCGAGCGGCTCGCCCTTAGCGATGGATTGCACATACACATTTTGGCTGCCGTCTTTATTGGTTTTGACCAAAATACCGAGATCAGTGACTAATAATAGGCGACTGTCGCTATCTTCAGATTGCTGGTAATCCCTGCGGGTTTGCGAACCTTTTTTGTTGTGATCTTCCAACATTAAACCTTTGGAGCGAACCAAAAATACGCCGAGCTTAGATTGGCCGGGGCTGTCGGATTTGAAGTAACCACTCAAATCCAAATTGTCGTAAACAGGTTTACCGGGCGTATTGCTTGCTACGGGGCGAACTTCGGCAAAGCGCTCCACAATGCGATCTTCCTGCCAGCTTTCGTATTCGCTGGGAATGCTGAAACTACCATCGGTCATGGCCAATAATTGATGCAATTGGTTGGGCAGCAAACGGCCTACTTCTAATTCCACTGCATCTAACGCACGGCTCACAAATCCGAGTTTGCGCTCGCCGCCTAAACCTAAAATAACGCCATCGCCCAAGATTTTGAGTGAGCTTTTGTAGGGTTCTACCTGAAAGCTGGCCACTGATTTTTTAGCGGTTTGGGTACCGCCTACCGCCACAATTGATTCGGCAACTTCTATATACACATAGCGCCCAACGGGTGCTTTAAATTGATAGCTGTGCAGTGCTTGCTCGGGGTCATCGCTGGGCAACAAGGTCAGCGGCAAAGCTTCAGAAACCGCGAGAACTTTTTGATCTGCGTATCCTTCGTGCCAAGGGAATGGATTGGTACGTGAACCTTGTATGGCTTTGTCGGGATGAAACTCTGGCAGAACCCAGGCTTTGATTTTTTTATCCAAGCTGGCATCGGTCACTGGCGCGCTGCTGTTAAAAATCAGCACTTGTTCGGGCTCTAGTTTTTCGTTGTCTGCCAGAATCATTCCGAAGTTGTTCAATTTCAAACTAAAGCGACCGGGAATGGTTATGTTGCTGCTCACATCTTCCGGCGTGGCATTGCCACCGCGGCTAGCGCTAATGCCTTTTTTCAACAGCAAAGTCATAGGCGAATCTTCGCGCGGCAAAGCGAGGCTATGCGAATGAATATAGGCATGTAATTTTAATTTATCGTAGTTAACGGTGAAGCCGGAGGACTCGCTGCTCAGCCCTAAAAAAGCGGCGTCTTTAGCGAGTTGCAATTCAATGTGTTTTTCAAAGACTTTGGTATCTACACTGTGACTAAAACGCACAGTGGCGACTAATTTCTTAAGCGCGGGGTCGTTAGGGTCTTGATAAAACTGGTTCTCAGTAATTTGCATTGCAAAGGACGCAGTTTTAAATTCGTAATTGTATTTTTCTAAACGCACTTGCGGCGCAAGAAAATTTTCTTTGGCTAATTCAAGCTCAAATTTTTGGTCGATGGACCAATCTGCGGCAGGCGTAAACACCAGTTTGCGGTCGCTTTCCCAGAGCCATTGTCCGGCAACTTTGGGAGATAGATTTATGCCTTTGGCAGCAGGTTTACCCACCGCTTCCAGCGGCGCGACCGATTGATTGCATGTGAGTACCAGCGGGTGAATTTTTTGTTTATCGTCAGGGTAGGTTGTTAACGCGGGTGCTGTGACAGCACATTGCGGGTAAACGGGTTTGGGTAAATGCGAATACCAGTGGTAACCATACAGGCCACCGGCAATCGCCACCACTAAACCCAAACCACTGGCAGCGCTGGCTTTGGGTTTGCGTTTAAGGCGTGCGCCAAAATGTGCGAGCTGAGCGCCGCTCCAGCGCAGCCACGGCGGTAGGTTCCATTGCATTTCACCAAAGAGCCCGCGCAATAACCACCGTATTGCTGCCAAGCCATCAGCCAATCCTTTTACAACACCCGCCTTAATCGTTGCCCACATATGCCCATGCCCACCCTGGTAATAGATTTGAGCGGCGATTGTAGCAGGCAAATTTTTTAAAAATGAGTGGGGGTGGGTCGCAATCTAGAAATATATTTATTGCGACGTTTGTTCTACTGCAGGCGCATCAAATCCAAAGCCTTCTACGCGATAGCCTTTGGTTTTAAGTTTTGCGATCAATCCGTCTGGCTTCAAAGCTTCGTAGGTGGCGACTATGGCAAATGAGGATGTGTTAGCGGATAGCGCTTGCTCAGCGGCCCTTAACCATTCCGCCTCAATTGTTATGGGCAGATTTTTCATTTCGTTTTCTTGATCTAGAAAAGATGAATTCATCACCGCTTGAAAGCAGGTACTACCGTGATCGGTGATGGGTAATTTCGCCAAGCCTTCAAGATCGCCTGTTGCCCATGCGTTTGCGCGTAGGCGTGTGTTATCCAAATCGGTTTCAAGGTGATCAAGCATTTTGGTAAAACAGGCTACATCATCAATTTGCGCCTGCTTAAAATTTTTAAGAATTCGTTTAGGTTCGCTCACTTCAAATTCAACCGTGGGCACCGTGGTTTTTATTTTATTCTTTTTGGCAATTTCTTGTACCCGCTCCAGCGCTAAATCACCCGCATTCAGTCCTGCTTTCTTTAAGGCTTGCTCCAGTAATTCATTGCCCGCGAAAATGGGTCGATACTTTTCAACAGATGAATCGCTGCCAATGTATTTTTCTTTTAAGGCTAACCAACGGGTGTAGGTATCGGCGGGAACTACATCTTGTAAGCGCGCACCATCGGGATTTTTCTTAATACCGATGATTGAAGGAGCCATAGAAAGTTGCGTGAAAAAACTGAGTTTGGGTTTGGCGAAAGGATACAGCAGCAACTCTTGTGAGCCGATAAGCGCATTTTCCGCTTGACGCGAGCGCCATTGCAATTTTTTTGGCAGCGGGCCAAAGCTACCCAGAACCCAAAGCACGTGATCGTCTTTATACACCTTCCATAAACTTGGCCCTGGCTGTTCGCCAATAATCAGTACTTCATCTATTTCATCGGCGGCAGGTGCTGTTTGGATATTTTCGTCTGGAGCTTGGCTGGTGGTGTTATCGGTTTGGGCATTGCAGAGGTTGGCCAAAAATAAACTGCAGATAAATGCTAAAAAATAATTACGCATAGGTTCCTTTAAATAATCAATAAATGGGCAATGCGGGGTTGGACGTTGCTGTATGGGAAATAGTTGCAGCGGGGGGATAAAAATAGGTATGAGCATAACGATTGTTAGGTGGAAAGTGCTTGGAGGGAAAATACTGGCGTGCTGGGCGCTTGAATTAAATGTTAAAAAATCTTGCCAGGCGCTCTCAAGCAGTAACTTGAGAGCGCGCTAAACGTTGAGTTCACGCTCCTATTTAATTCTTGCTTCTATTTAGTTTGTGCTCTTATCTATCCATGCGTGATATTGGCCGCTGCAATGTAGTAACCCAAACATGTAGAGCATGCCATCGTAATAACGATAGCGGCCGCTGGGGATAGGTTTATTCCATAGCGCTTTCACAAACTCCAAGCGACGCGGATGATCGGCTGCCATGCTGGCGGTTGCATTCATCGCAACCAACGCGGTGGTTTGGCCGCCGCCCAAGGGTTTGCCCTCAAGTGTGTAGAGGCTTTGGTAAGTGTTCATGCCTTGGCTTTCAAAAAATGTTTGAATGCGATTGCTCAAATCTATCTGGCGTTTGTCAACGCCCCACCACGCCCAATCCATTGACCAGTTCATGGAGGTACGCCAAGCGTCATAGCGAAAATCTACCGCTTCTGCGCGCCAAGGTGCAGCCCAAGGTGTCCCATCAAAATTACCGTAATCAGGTGTTAAGGCTGTTTTGGGGTGCGCTGCTTTTACAAAATAATCGCGGCTGACTTGCGCAGCTTCCTTCCAAAAGGGGCGATCTTGCACTGGCCCAACACGCGCCCAGACTTCATAAAATGCCGGTAAATGATAAGACGCATCTGTGTGTGCTGCGTTGTTCACATCGGGTGTGAAACGTACCATTTTGGCGGTGGCATCAAATAAATTGCCGCCAGTCATGGTACCGCGCTTAGTGGACCCCGTAATTAATTCGCGATGGCGCATATCGGTAAGTATGCGATCTGCTTCAGCTTTGTAATTAAAAATACCTGAACCATTCCCCCAGCGCTCAGCGGCAAAATAGAGTGCGGTTGCAAAGTATTCTTCGCCATCGGGTGCGGGCATTTCATCAAGCGGAGTGCCATCGGTTTTCATTGACCATGCAAAGAAACCGCGTGCGGGGTGATCTTTGCGAGTGTGATACATATAGGTTCTAGACCAATTCCAGATTGCATCAAACTCGGATTTTTTATTGAGTTGCACGCTAATCATCATGCCGTAAGACATACCTTCAGAACGCACATCATTACTATTCACATCCATAATATAGGCCAAAGCGCCATGCTCATTTTTACCCACCGGATAATAAACAGTTTGGTCTTTCTCGTTGCCATGAAATAATTGTTGGAAAGTATTATCTATGCGCTTATCAACTTCCGCCTGCGATATGCCTGCGGCTGCAAATAAATTGGTAGATTTTTTCAAACTGGTGGTATTGCTACAGGCTTGCAAAAAAATCAGTGCAAGCAAACTAACTACCCAGCATGAAGAAAAATATTTTTTTAAACATATTATTGATATTGGTTGATTTTTTATATTCATTACCCTTGCCTCTTTTTTATGAAGAGCCCCGTTGGTGGGCTTTTAGCTTATGATCCTGTTGTTATAGCATCAGGGCTTCAATTGTAACGCTAAATGGATTCTTAGCTGCTTAAGATGGATAGGCTTGTTACTTACTATTCGGTAAAATTTTGTAAAACTAAGGCTTCGTAAAATAAAAACCTCGCGAAACTACTACTCCATCCGCGAATTTTTCAATTCTTCGTATTTATCGCGAATATCCTTAATGCTCAGATTTTGAATATCGCGCTCATGGGGTGTGATGAAAGATTGCAAGCGCGTTTGCAAGCGCATGGTGTTGTACTCTTGGCCGATAAGCGTTACGCCTTCGGCAATTAATTTGTGAATCAACAATTCCTCTTGGGTGCGCGCGTGAATATTTTCGGCGATGGGAATACAAATAAAATAGGCAACTAAAATTCCGTAAAGTGTTGAGGTGAGTGCAACCGGAATAGTGCGCAAAATTACGCCCGTATCGCCAATGCCCGCGAGCATACCCACCAAGCCAATCACGCCGCCCGCCACACCAAACGCTGGCGCAAGAATGGCCATGTGGCGAAATACGCGCTCTTGTAGGGAACGGCGTTGTTGAAAAAAATGAATTTCGGTATAGAGCGCATCGCGCAGTTCATCCACATTAAAACCATCCACTAACATGGAGAGCGCGCGTTTTAAAAATAAAACACTGGCGCGCTCCTCGTCTTGCTCCAAAGCGAGTAAGCCATCAATTTTAGATAACATGGAAAGATGCAACAGCGAATCCACAATTTCTTTTGCGCTGGGCACTTTAGTTTTATAACTGTTAATCGCAACTCGCGTTGCAACGCGCAATACATTGAGTGGGTAACTTATAAAAACTGCGCCCAAGGTGCCCGCGATTACCACCACCAAACCTTCCAGATTAAACATCAGGGTACGGCCATCGCCAATCAGCATGCAGCCGATTAATAACAGCGTGCAAACAACAATACCGATTAACGAATGATTCAATGCTTTCATGGTGTGCTCGTTATGGGTTGTAGATGTAACGCGTAATAATAATTTCCACGCGGCGATTTTTAGCTTTGTTGGTGAGCGAGTCATTGGCCACTGTGGGTTGATAATATGAATGGCCGATAACCGTAAAGCGCCCCGGCTCTAATTTCCCGTATTGAATTAAATAGCGCGCAACCCGTGCGGCGCGCGCCGATGATAATTCCCAGTTGGTGGGGTAGGCGGGGTTACTCACGGGGAAATTATCGGTGTGACCTGCCACTTCAATTTGGTAATTGTTTGCTGCAATAATTTTTGAGAGATCGCGCAAAAACGAAATGGCTTCTGGTTTTAAATCGGCTTTACCCAAATCAAATAATAAATTACCGCGCACGCTGACTTTAATCGATTGATTGTCGGTGAGCACAACATCTATATCGTCCAAATTTGCTTCGGTAACGAGGTTCTTGCTCAAGCGCAAAATATCTTCAATAGGAATTGCACCTGTATCTTTTTTTTCAGCGGCTGTAGGTGCTGGGTTTACGGGTGTGTTCTGTGCAGTTTGCGTTTGGGGCTGATCTGCAAGCTTTGGTTCAGTGGGTGTTTTCTCTTTAGAGCGCAAATCAGCTTGCGGCTCAGCTTGAGTGATGGTGCTTTTAGGTGGCGGTGGTTGCACATGTTGTTTGGGGTTTGGAGTAGTGTCTTTTTTAAAAAGCTCAGACACATCGCGCTCGGCTAAATTCGTTGCCAACATAACCGCGAACATCACCATCATCACCATCATTAAATCTGCCCAAGGCACAGCCCAGTGCGATGGCATTTCGATATTGCTTAAATCTGCATTATTTGAATCATTGCGATTATTGCGCGCAGCTAAAGCTCGCCGCGCCTGCGATTCGCTGGGAGTAGTAGACCTATTCTGTAGTGGGTCAAGGTTGGGGTCTATGGGCATGGTGATATCCAAATCAGGTGCTTTAAGCTAAGCACAAGACTCGCCTTAGGACAAATAAGCGCTCCAGTCAGGCTCTAGGTGGAAGTAGCCGCCAATTTTCACTTGGGAATGCCCAAGCCCACATAAAACTTTCTAGATAAATCCTATTTTATGGCTAGGCTTAGGGAAGCATTTCCTAGGGCGGGATCTTTTTATGGAATTATGGAAACCTATGCCACGAACGCGATTATCTTTGGTTATTTCAAGTCTATTGATCGGTGGGTTTGGTTTCACGCTCATGCAACCTGCTTGGGCGCTCAATGATTACTTTGATCTCACCATCGAGCAGTTGCTTGATACGCAGATTATTAGTGCTTCAAAAAAAATTGAAACCGTCGCTGAAGCACCTGCTGCTGTCTATGTAGTCACCAGCGAAGACATTGTGCGCTCCGGTGTCACCAATATCCCCGATGCACTGCGCATGGTGCCGGGCGTCAATGTGGCACGTGCCGATTCCAATAGCTGGGCCATTAGCATTCGCGGTTTTAATAG
>CAUOQW010000055.1:0-8784 GCA_963506825.1 uncultured Cellvibrio sp. | reverse complement strand
TTTGGGTTCAGTTTTACTCAATACCAGCATGTCTATCAGTAGTGGCAGTGAGCTGAGTCTGCCTGTGATTCTGGTGGCCACAGAGATTGCATTGGGTAGCTGTTTAGCGGCTTGGGTGGGTGCAAGTCTGATCAAAAAGTTGATTGGTTTCCCAAATGCACTTATGGACGAATGGAGCATTTTTATATTTTTTGTCATTGGTGCTCCGGTTTCCAGTATGTTTAGCGCTAGCGTTGGCGTGTTTTCACTTTACCTAAACGACATTATCTCATTTGCGCAAGTCAAACATAGTTGGATTACCTGGTGGACGGGGGACGCCATTGGAGTTTTGATTGCAACTCCTTTTGTTTTTATTATGTTTGCGCAGCCGCAGGTGTTGTGGCGTGGCCGTTTGAAAACAGTTGGTATTCCGCTTGTCATAAGTTGTGCATTGATTGTGGTTATTTTTATCAGTACGAGTCGCAGTGAACAAAATAAAATTGAGCGTGCATTTGAGGAGAGTGCAAAAGAAATATCCGATACTTTATTTGCTGGCTTTATTAAACATATTAATATTTTAACGCCTTTAAAAGGTCTTTATCTTGCATCTCAACAGGTGGAGGCAGAAGAGTTTAGATTGTTTACCTCTGAAATTTTGGCCAGCTCTAACGGCATTACGGCATTGTCTTGGAGTCAGTATCTCTCCCAAACTGAAAGATATGATTATGAACAATCAATGCAGAAGGAGGGGTTCAATAATTTTCGGATTACAGAGTTGGATGGAGCAGAGCATTTAGTTCAGGCACCAGAGCGAGAACATTATGTGGTCGTCACTTACATTGAGCCATATGCAAAAAATAAAGCCGCACAGGGTTTTAATGCTGCTTCAGAAACTATGCGCCGCAATGCGTTGATGTTTGCTAACAACACTGGCTTGCCGGCTATGACTGCGCCAGTGAAACTGCTTCAAGCGCCTGATGGCGGGTTAAGTTATCTGATATTTATGCCCGTCTATAAAACCCTCGACGTTCCTAAAACACTGGCTATGCGCAAAGAATTTTTACGTGGTTATGTGGGTGCCTTGGTCAGTGTTGGGCATCAAATTGATGTTATTCACCATAAATTTTCTAGTACGGAGTTTTTAATACGTTTAGATGATGTCACCGATAAAGAAAATCCCGTTAATTTATACGTTGATATTAAGCCGAACGCTAAAAGTATTGTTTACCCTTGGCGGTTGCAGAAAAATATTGCCGGTCGTGATTTAGAATTATCTATAGCGCCAACGGAAATATATATTAACAAACAGCAAAGTACGCAACCTTGGTATGTCTTAGTGGGCGGCTTATTATTTTGCAGTTTTTTGGGAGGCTTCCTGCTCTTGGTGACTGGGCGCACGCAATACATTAGCGCCTTGGTAGAGCGGCGTACCTTGGAATTAGAATCCATTTTAGACGGAGCAGTGGAAGCCATTATTATCATTAATCAAAATGGCGATATTGAACGAGCCAATCCTGCGGCGTGTCGTTTATTTAAAATAGAAGAAGCTACCTTGATTGGGCGAAGCTCGGCATCCATTATTCCTCTTTTACATGAGTTGCTCTTCGCGTCATCTAAGGAATATACCAAGACGGGAAATAGATCTATTTGGAAATCGCAAGAAACTCTCGGTATATGCAGCGACGAGACCAAACTACCTATAGAAATTGGTGTTAGCCGTGTGGATTTGCCTGATCGGCAAATTTATACCTGTTTAATTCACGACATAGCAGCGCGCAAAAAAGTGGATAAACTAAAAAATGAATTTGTGTCCACTGTGAGTCATGAATTGCGAACGCCACTTACATCCATCAGCGGTGCCCTTGGGCTGCTGGTTGGCGGTGCGGTTCCAGAGATTCCGATTAAAGCGATGGATTTGTTAGTCATTGCTAAAAATAATTCAGAGCGGCTGGGGCGTTTGGTTAACGATATTCTGGATATAGAAAAACTTGAGTTCGGTAAGTTGCAATTAGATATTAATGCCTGCGATGTGCACGATTTAATGATGCAGGCGATTGATCACAACGCAGGCTACGCCGTTAAATATGGCGTAAACTTGACACTAGACACCACTGCCATAGATACGCTGAAAATTGTTATTTTGGTAGATGCTGACCGATTCTTGCAGGTAATGTCTAATTTAATTTCGAATGCAATCAAGTTTTCCCATATGGGTGGCATTGTTACTCTTTCTGCAAAGGTGAATGACGGGGTAATTGTATTTTATGTGGAAGATTGCGGTACTGGTATTCCAGAGGAGTTTCGTAAAAAGATATTTCAAAAATTTGCACAAGCGGATAGCTCCGATACGCGAAAACGCGATGGCACAGGTCTGGGGTTAAGTATTTCTCGCGTTATTGTGGAGCGTATGGGTGGAACAATAGATTATCAAACCGAAGTAAACAAAGGCTCTGTGTTTTTCTTTTCAATTCCTATTGAGCATTTGGAGCCAAATGCTCAATAGTTAAGATGAATTTGCGAAGAAGTGCATCGTCATCCCTGCGAATAACGATCTTTAATTAAAGTGTTTTTTGACTGTCGATAATATGTTTCACCAGCTCTTCATATTTCTCATCAAAATGATGATCACCGCTCATGCTGATTGCTTTTACACCATGAGTTTCTACGGGTAAACAATTTGCTGCTGTATCGGCAATACCATAGATGCAAATACTCTTCGCCCATTTCATTTTTTCAATTTCAGGTGAAATGGGTAGACGATCCGGGTTTTTATCGGCGTTCATCCAACTGGATAAACGAAATTCAAATGCAGCCGTTTTTCCCATGCCAAGCAGTGCGACTAAGGAAATTTTTTGCTGTAGCTCTGCCGACAAATTGTTAGCAATAAAAGGTAATACATCCGCACCAAACGAGTAACCAATTAAAATAACCTGTTTTTTATTCCATTTTTCCAAGTATTGCGTAATAACGCGTTCAATATCTTGGCTAGTCGTTACGGGTGTACGAGCCTTCCAAAAATAGCTAAGCGAATCGAAACCCACAGTGGGTATTCCTTGCGCCGCCAATATTTTCGCAAGCTCTTTATCAATTTCTGCCCAACCACCATCGCCCGTTAACAAAATGGCCATGGTTTGCGTTGCCTCAGTTTTCTCTTGTGCCACATTAACTTCGATCAAGGGGAGGTCGCTGTCGCCAGCATCAGAGGAAATTTGATCGGCGAGACGGGGATCTAACCATTGTAAAATTTGAATGGCTTCTGAAACGGGTGTTTCATTTTCTTCTTTTGCAATAGTGAACTTTGCATTGCTGATTGCATTTGCAAATTCGCCAGTGCTTGTATTTTCCGGTAGGTTTTTGTCTTGAAAAATATAAAAGCTGGTCGGCAAGCGATTTAAGCTTTTAAGCGTGAGTAGGGAGTTGTTTGCCCCAATTACCCCGTTTGAATTGGCGGTAAATTTTTCTTGCTCGCAGAGTGGTGTATGAGGCGTTAATTTTGGTGTTAAATTGATTCCAATAGCGGCATGAAAGGTTTTTTTCTCTGCCTGTGCAAGTGCTGCATAAAGAGATGCTGCACCATTTTCAATGCCAACTAAGATGGGCAGACCTTGATTGCTTAGCTTCAGTTGCTCATTAAGTTGTAGGCTTAGCTCCGTCAATTTTTGGGCTAGATTTAAACATTGATTGTCGCGGTTGCTATTGTGATTGGCAGCAGATTTCAGCAACTCTTGATTATCAATAACAGCTACATAATAACTCAGCACAGCAAAGTGCTTTGCGTAACTGCTTTCAGTTTTGTTTTCATCAGTCATTAAAAGTACTAAACCTTTTTCGGGTTTTTGGCTGCGCACTATATGAACTTTTTGCTGGTTGGTGAGAGTAACTACTTCATCAATAATCGAGTTGTTGTCTGTCGGTGTGCTTTCTTTAGTGGCTACATAAGCAAGGCTTGCCAGCATGATTCCAACCGCTAGACCAATGATAATAAACTTGCGTTTTAACAATGAGTACATGTGTTTAATTACCCTAAAAAAATTAACAGGATATAAGGCTATTTTGAAAATATACCTTTTACGCCGCCGGAGATAAGCGTAGTTGCAGAAAGTAAAGCGGCTGCTGTCTGTAGTCCCGGTGGTGCCGCTAAATAAACCGGTTCCCAAGTGGGGTTAAACTTATCTTTGTAAAAGTAAACGCCTTCAAAATTATAAAAATCACCCGCATTACGAAAAATAGTATTTCCGATTTTATGCCACAAAGGGGCGAGGGCATGATTTTCTAAACCGGATAGTGGAGCCATGCCCAAGCAAAAATACGTAAAGCCTTGCTCTTTAGCCCACAATGCAAGGCTAATATTTAAGTATTCCATTATGCCGTTGGGTGTGCCGGGCAAATAACGCATAAGGTCTATGGAGACTTGCCGTCTATTATTGAGCGCCCATAAATTACAGAAAGCATAAATTTCTCCGTCTTTTTTAACCACTGCCAATTCGCAATGTTTGAGGTATTCTTCGTTAAAAAAGCCCAGCGAGAAACGTTTTTCTTTAGCATTTTTTTCTTTAAGCCATGCGTCAGAAATACGCTTTAAATTGGGCAGTATGGCTTCTACTTGGTTTGCATACACAATTTCAAAACTGAAACCTTCGCGTTGATATTTATTAATAGCACTGCGGAAATTTTGCCGTTTTTTTCCCTCAAGCCCAAAGTCTTCCAATGGAATTAAGGCCTGTTGCCCTAACTTAATGAGGCTTAAACCTAAATCCAGATAAAGTGGAATACTTTTAATGCCTATTTCATAAAATGCAATTTGCGCAGCTACTCTGTCGGCAGATTCACGAAAGCGCCATACCAACTCTTCAAATTCGCTGGGGTCACCAACTGGGTCTCCCATAGCAATCCAGAACTTATTGGTAACACCAAACATCAAGAAGCTTTTTTGGGTTTTGCTCCATAAAATATATTTGTCACCGGTTAATACCAAATGGTGATCTGTGGTATTGGAATCGTGAACAATGACTGTGGCTATATCCAATTCGTCTTTGGTAGGCAATGTGAGATCGATGGTTGTCTTGCTCATTAGGCGATAAATAAGCACACCGCCGCACACTACCGAAAGGACAAAGAGTGAACGTAAAAAGCGCGATGCATCGCCAGCTTTGTCTAACGAAAATTGCCACCAAAGGTCATTGGAGTAGGCGACATCTTTATAAGAAAAAAAGCCCAGCCACGTTGAAAGCCCAATAATAACGGCACCGATCAATAATTGTGAAAAGGGAATTTCCAATTTTAACAATGCGGATTTTCTATAAAAGTGTTTTCGAGTGGGGATAAATGCAATCAGCATAACTCCTAAAATGCTTGCTTCTTCAAAGTCCCAACCTTTTGCTAGTGATGCCACTATTCCGACCGATAATAAAATAATTGTTGCGTAATAAGCGGAGTCGAGTTTTATATTGACCGCTCGGGATAAAAAAATCATCCCCAGTCCAACCAAACTGCTAACAAGGTGAGAAAACTCAATTAAGGGCAGCGGCATAAAAAACTGTAGCCAATCCAAGCGTTCTTGTACTCCGGGTGTGGCACCAGAGGCTAATAAAATGCAGCCGCCCAACAGAAGTAAGACTGAAAAAATCTTGGGTGTTGCTAAGTAAATAATTTTAAGCAGATAGTGAAGCTTTAAGGTGTAGACAAAACGATGGCTTTTGGTTTCGTAGGCCGCAATTAACACGCCCGCAAATATCAGCGGGATAATGTAATAGACGATACGATAAATAATGAGTGCCGAAAGCAATTGCTCGGGTGGAAAGCGGTTGCCGGCCAAAATCATAAAACTACTTTCAAATACGCCTATACCGCCTGGTACTTGGCTAATTAAGCCAAATAATTGTGCAACTACGTAGTAGATTAAAAACTCGCTGAAGCTAATATCCGTAAAATTTAATAAGGGAATGTAAAGCACTATAGAGGCTATGGCGAGGTCAATTGCGCCAACGCTGATTTGCTGAAAAGCTAAAGAGGGCGTTGGTGGGTATAGGGTGAACTTGCTAAAGGTAAATTGTTTTTTATTAAAAAAGGACAGCAGTACCCAAGCAGCTATAGATCCACTGCCAATAAAGAGTAATAGGCGAACTGTGTTTTTTGCGGCGTCTGATTCCAGGGGCGCAGAGTTGTATTCAACAAGACTGGCAATAATTAATAAAGTAAATGCGCTTAAAAAATAGCTAAGCGTTCCAAATACCGTAATTTGGGCGATGGCGTTATTGCTAAGCCCCCACTCCTTATAAAACCTGTAGCGAATAGCACCGCCGGTAATGGGGGAGGCGCCCACATTGTGGCTAATTGCGTTACTTAAAAATGACCCTAGTAGAATAAATCGATAGGGCAGCTTTTCGTTGGTGTAACGAATGGCAATCAACTCACAAAGACTTAAGGTGACATACCCAAATACCGTCATAAAAAACATAGCGTGTAGGGTATCGCTAGGTGTGGCTAATAAATCAACCCAGAGGTTACTCCACCCATAATTCTCAATTTGGTGATGCACCACATAGGCGGCCATGCAAAACAAGACAATGCTAATTAAGGGAATAAGTTTTTGTAATGCTTGAGTGTTTAGTTGCATGTTTGATCTGGCGCGATAATGAGCAAGTGAATGGACGAAAAGCGCGAATAATACCACTATGAAGTTGCCAATAAAGTTTTAGCGCCAAGCATGGTTTAAATTAATCTGACTTTAGAAGGAATGTAGAGATTGGTGCGCTCTGTGCATAGGAAGCTTATAGAAGTATATAAATCCTGTACCAATAGTAAATCGAACATTTAAACGCCAAATAGCATTTTTTAGCGGCAAGTTTTGTCTGTAATGCTACGCAGGCGGCAGATTTTAACCGTTGGTCGTAAAGCCAGATATGGATTTTAAAAAACGGGTCGAATAAGCATATTTAGACTAAAGTTTATCCAACTATTGCCGCTAACCTGATAGCGAAATTGTTTTAGGAGGCGATTGCCCATGGCAACTGTATCAAGTACCGGTACCACCAATACGAGCACAGGCTCATCGATCATCAGCGCCTTAGGTTCTGGGTCGGGGATCAATTCCTCCGCCTTGGTTAATCAATTAGTTGAAATCAACAAACTGCCGGAAACTAATCGTCTCACCAAGAAAGAAACACTTTTACAAACTCAACTGTCTGATTTTGGCTTGCTGCGCTCAGCTTTTAGTAAGCTTGAGGGCGCGGCCTCTCTGCTGGGGAATCCTGACACTTTTAATGCAAAGTCTGCTTCTGTACCTACTACTACTTTGCTTGGCATTACCAAATTAGATGCTAAAGCATCCGTAGGCGAATTCAGTCTTAATGTGGATCAGATTGCCCAAGCTCAATCCATGACTTCCGGCAATATTGCATCTCAAACGGCACCTATAGGTAAAGGCACCTTGGCAATACGCTTGGGCAGCTGGACTAATGTGCTGCCATTGGCCACTCCGCCGGTAGTTGATACCTTCACTGTAGATAGCACTAAAACGGGTGCCACTATCACCATTGATGACAGCAATAACTCTTTAACGGGTTTACGCGATGCTATTAACAAATCCAGTATTGGTGTTAAAGCCAGTATTGTGGGGCAAGCTGGTGCTTATAAATTGTTGGTTACAGGCCCATCGGGAGAGAGTAATGAAGTTGAGATTACTGCGACTGAAACCCCCAGCGCTTTAGGCTTGGCCAGTTTTAATTTTAACAACAGCACTAAAAATCTGACGCAGCAGCAAGAAGGTAAAGATGCCATTCTGCGTGTTAATGGTTTAACAGTGACTCGTGCCACCAATCACATTACTGATGTGGTGGAAGGTTTGGAGTTTGATCTCTTTAATAAATCTACCACCGAGACGGTCAACATTGGCATAACAGCGGATAAAAGTATTGCTGAAAAAGCCATTCGTGATTTTGTCGCTGCCTATAATACTTTTTTAGGTGATACCAAAAAGCTGATTGGGTTTGACTCTGAAAAAAATGAGTATGGCAGTTTGCGCCAAGACCCTATGGCGAAGAATTTAGTGCAACAAGTTCGGAGCCAGTTGAATGCTGCTGTAGCCGGCTTGGGTGGTGGATTCAATTCATTTTCCAGCCTTGGTATTCGCACAAATCTGGGTACAGATGGCACCTTAACCATCGATGATTCAACATCTCCAACCAGCTTTCGCTCTGCAATTGATAATAATTTTGAAGCGGTTCGCGATTTGTTTGTACCAAAAACATCGTCTAGCAACGCGCAAATTTTGCTGACTAAATATTCCGATAAAAGTACCCCTGGCACTTATGCTGTGAATGTCACCACTCAACCAACCAAGGGGCAATTATTGGGTGGCGCTATACCGGGTGCAGTGGGTGATGTAATTGCTGTTGATACAGGTGCTGTAGGAAAAACCTATAGCTTCACGGCAAAGGTTGATGGCATTGCCACAGCTTCTATTGTTATCCCCGCTAAAAATTATACGTCCGGTGCTGATTTAGCAGCTGATTTGCAATCATTGATTAATTTGGACACAAACTTAACCGCGGCAAAAGTCACTGTAGGTGTTGCCTTTAATAGCACGACTGGCAAGCTTGAGTTTACGTCAACGGCTTATGGTAGCAGCAGTAAAGTAGACATAACGGCTGCCAGTACCGATATGGCGGAGATGGGTGTAGCTGTTGCGACAGGTACGGCGGGTAATGATGTGGCTGGTACTGTAGATGGTGTTGCCGCATTTGGATTTGGTAATGTACTTTTGCCCGCGTTGAATAGTAAGGCTGAAGGCTTAAGCATGCAGAT
>CAUOQW010000054.1:0-8834 GCA_963506825.1 uncultured Cellvibrio sp. | reverse complement strand
GGTTTTACCAAGAGATAAATAGGCAGTTTTGCTAAAAAATAAAATTCTTCTTGCAATCGTTTAATGTAAAAAGCCTGACAATTTGTCAGGCTTTTTCGTTTTTGCTTTACACCGGTTTAATAAAAATTTTTGAATTGCGCTGGTAGTTATACAGTTCCTGTCTGGCGATGGGTAAATCCTCAATCTTGCCCTGCACAAAACCCTGCTCAATAAACCAATGCGCGGTTTGCGTGGTCAGCAAAAATAATTGTTTAACTTTTTGCTTGCGCGCTTGCGCTTCCATTTGTTGTAACAGAGCCGCAGCGCGACCGCCGTTGCGATAATCCGGATGAGTCGCCACGCACGAAAGCTCGGCCATATCGCCATAGGGATAGAGTGCGGCGCAGGCGACAATGGTGCCGTCTTTATCCATTACATGGAATTTATTGATTTCTGTTTCTAGTAACTCGCGCGAGCGGCGCACTAAAATACCTTGCTCTTCCAGCGGGCGAATTAAATCTAAAATGCCCGCTACGTCATCAATATGGGCAACGCGCAATTGCTCGTACTGCCCGGAATAAATCATGGTGCCAAGGCCATCGCGCGTAAATAATTCGGTGAGCAGTGCCCCATCAGTGCTGTAACTAATTAATTGCGCGCGCTGCACACCTTGCAGGCAACTTAAATAACAGGCGCTCACCGCTTGCTGCAAATCAAAGTTAATTGTTGCGCCATTAGCGTTCAGATAATCTTTGCATTCTTGCAGCGATAACTGGCGAATTAAATTGCCATCGGCGTCGCTTACGCCGTGGCCTTCTACAAATGCCAATAATTTATCGGCTTTAATTGCGCCTGCAACGTGAGTTGCTACATCGCTAAAGGTTAAATTAAAAATTTCACCGGTGGGTGAATAGGCGATAGGTGATAGCAAGACTACCGCGCCAGAATCCAACGCGGCATTTAAGGATTTGGTGTGTACTTTGCGCACTTTGCCGGTGTGTTGCAAATCTACGCCGTCGATAACGCCATAGGGCATAGCCACCACAAAGTTTCCGCTAATCACTTGCATATCGGCATCGTGCATAGGCGAGTTGGGCAAGCTGGTCGATAGCGCAGCTTCCACTGTCGTGCGCGCTTCGCCTATTGCTTGAATCACCAGCCGCAAACTTTCGCTATCGGTAATCCGCAATTCTTTATGAAAGTGGCTAAAGGTATCCGCTTCTTGTAAGCGCTGGTCGATTTGCGGGCGCGCGCCGTGCACAACGACAAGCCGTACATCCAAGCTGCACAGGAGCGCAATATCGTGAACGATGTTGGGGAAGTTGGCATGGGTAATTGCCTCGCCCGGCAACATAAGCACAAAGGTTTTATCGCTATGCCGATTGATATAGGGCGTCGAATGACGAAACCATTTCACATAGGCTTGTGTATTAGAGTCTTGGGTGTTGGACACTGTAGTTCTCTTTTAATAAATCCAAAAAAAAATTATTGATCGAGGTAGATATTTGATTGTTGTAGTTCGGTTAGTGCTATGAGAAGGGCTGGAATATCATCCTGAATGATGCTCCAAAGTGTATCCTCATCAATACCAAGATAACCGTGGATTAAACGGTTGCGTGTGGCAATAATCATGCGCCAAGGTATTTCAGGTGTGGACGTACGAACCTCATCGGGTATGTGAGTAGCTGCTTCGCCAATCAATTCTAAATTACGGACCGTGGCGTCGTAGTTCAACCCGCTTGCAACAAATTTTGTTTGATCGAGGCCATCCGTATAAGTGATAACCTTCTCTGCAAATTCATACATATCCGTAATATAAAAACGCCATTCGCGTTTGAGTTGATTAGACACGTAAAGCATCCTTTTCAATAAAAGGGCGAAGTTCGGTGCGCAAGGCTTTTGTAGTGACTAAATCAATTGGGCGGCCCAACAAATCTTCTAGAAAAAACTGTAATCCATAGTAGCGCTTTGACGTGGCAGGGCCGTTGAAATCGACCAAGATATCTATATCGCTCGTGATGCTAGCGGTATTGCGTGAGGTAGATCCAAATAATGCTAAATAATTCACGTCAAATTTTGCGCTTAATTCGGATTTATGTGCTCTTATTAGGGCCAGTGCTGTTGATGAGTTCATGGTCGTTACACAGGTCAGGAGTAATTAAGATTAGTGTATCGCAATTAAAGCGTCAGTGTCCGCTGTTGGCTATGGCTTTCTTCTGCTGCTAGCAACATTTCAACGGCTAATAATGCCTGTTGCGCAGGAAAACGCAAAATATCTTTGTTGTTTATGGCATCCGCGATATTACGATAAAACAGTTCGTAACAACCGCGCTCGCTATCAACCTGAAAACGTTGGCTGCCATTTTCGTGTTGTGAATGCATTATGCCAATATTATCAGAGCCGTGATTTGCCCAACCGGCTTGATAAGGCAGCAAGCCATTCATAAGTTGTTGCTCTTGCACATCTTGCCCGAATTTTAAAAACGATCCCTTATCGCCATGAATGCTCACGGTTGCACCTTTTTCGCTGACAAACGTACTTGACCGCAAGAGTACACGCGTATCTTCATAGTGAAAACACACATTGAAATAATCAGTGGAGCCTTCCTCACGACGCAAGCTGCGCATATCAGCATTTACCGCTTGTGGGCGACCGAGCAAACACAGCATGGAGTCGAGCATGTGTACCCCGAGATCAAACCAAGTACCGGAACCGGGCAATTTATCTTCCTTCCAAGCTTTGTGAGTAATTACATTGCGATAGCGGTCGTAATGCCATTCAATTTCTACCACGCGGCCAAGCGCGCCATCGGCCAATATTTTTTCTACCGTAAGGTGATCCGTTTCCAAACGCTTATTGTGAAATACCGCGAGTACTTTTTGTTGTTGCTGAGCAAGTTCAATTAATTCTTGGCCTTCCGCTAGCGAAAGCGTAAACGGCTTTTCCGTTACCACATGTTTACCCGCGAGCAATGCAGCTTTAGTCATGGGGTAGTGATTTTCATTAGGCGTATTTACTACGATCAAGTGAATATCGGGATTTGCTAAAATCTCTTCAAAGTTTTTGGCGATATGTACCTGCGGATAATCTTCCAATGCACTATCACTAGAGCGCTGCAAAATGGTGTGCAAATGCAATTGTGGTTCCGCGGTAATCAGCGGAGCGTGAAATACTTTCCCAGACATTCCATAAGAACAAAGTGCAACGTTTAACATATTAAATACAAAATTTCCTGATAAGTTCCTGCACGATTTTTACGGCAGGTTCTAGTTGATCGATAGGGATAAATTCATCCGGCTGATGTGCTTGATTGATTGAGCCGGGGCCGAGCACCACAGTTTGCATTCCAAGCTGCTGCATAAACGGCGCTTCAGTTGCAAAGGCAACGCTTTCAGAGGTGTTGCCCGTTAATTGCTCGCATACTTTGACCAATTCAGATTCGACGGGTTCATTAAAGGGGTCTACACCTTCGAACAGCGATGAAAAAACAATATCCGTACCGCTGGTTTCTGCAATCGGCGTTAACCGATTTTGAATCGCTGTACGTAATTCCTCGTTATCCATACCCGGCAGTAAACGCAAATCAAAATGTAATTCGCATTCGCCGCAAATTCTATTCGCACCATCGCCACCGTGAATGCAGCCCAAGTTTAAGGTTGGCGTTTGTACCGCAAAACCGGCGTTGCGATATTTTAACTGCAGCTCGCCGCGCAAATTGATGAGTTCACTCATCACGTGTGTCATGGCATCCAGCGCACTTTTGCCCAGTGCGGGGTTGGATGAATGCCCCGCTTGGCCGCGCACGCGAATCGCCTCCATCATAATGCCTTTGTGCATACGAATTGGCACCAGTTCAGTCGGCTCACCAATCACCGCATAACGCGCTTTTGGCTTACCGCTGGCGGCCAATGCGCGCGCGCCGCTCATGCTGCTTTCTTCATCGGCAGTGGCGAGAATAATTAAGGGGTGCTTGAGTGGTTGATTCAAAAAAGGTTTTACCGCTTCCAAGATGACCGGAAAAAATCCTTTCATATCGGTAGCGCCTAAACCGAAAAGTTTGCCATCTTTTTCGGTGAGCTTAAAAGGATCTGTCTGCCAGCGGTTTGCATCATAAGGCACAGTATCGCTGTGGCCTGCCAATACTAACCCCCCATCGCCGCTGCCCAGCGTCGCAATTAAATTCGCTTTGCCCGTTTGCGGGAGCGGAATAATTTGGGTGCTGAACCCCAAATCGCTAAACCAAGTGGCGAGCAGTTCAATCACTGGCAAATTCGACATATCCCAACTCGCCACACCGCAGCTAACCGAGGGTAGGGCGACAAGCTGTGCGAGTTGGGTTTGGTAGGTTTTGAGATCGAGGGGCATAGGTAACTCACGGACGCAAATAACAGAAAGAGACAATCGCCCAAACTTATGGCAATTGCAAGTCTGTCGCGCGGTGCTTATCGCAATTCGCGACCTAGCTTGTGTCCCTAATGCGCTAGACTGGCTACAATCTCCCTAATAAATCTTTTATAAAGAAACGATTAAGCGAACAGGAATGGGTGTATGGCTTTCGACCGTGTGTTGGATTTGCGTGGTGTCTTAATGGATTTAGTGGCTGATGGCCGCTTGCTACAAGAGGACGCCAATGTATTGATGGGTGCAACGCGCACCCGCGAGCAGGCGATTATGCACCCGCTGGTGTATATCGCTACGCAAAATCTGGACGACCGCAAGCGCTCCGGCAAATTACTAGATGGTGATGCCTTGACCGAGTGGTTGGCCGAAAAAGCGCAATCTCCACTGGTACACATAGATCCCATGAAAATTAACACCGCAAAGGTAACCGAGATAATGGGTTATGCCTTTGCGAAGCGGCACGGTATTTTGTGTGTTGAAGTCACGCCAGATGAAGTGGTTATCGCCTGCACTCAGCCTTTTGTGAGTGGTTGGGAACCGCAGCTTGAGCATGTGGCGCGTCGCCGCGTTAAGCGTGTCATCGCCAACCCCGTCGATATTGAACGCTATATGGTGGAGTTTTATACCCTTGCGCGCTCGGTGAGCGGTGCTAGTGGCGGAGCTGTCGCCTCTGCGATTACCAACTTTGAACAGTTAGTGGAGTTGGGCAAAGCGACTGATCCTGATGCCAACGATCAGCACATTGTTAAAATTGTTGATTGGTTGCTGCAATATGCCTACGACCAGCGCGCTAGTGATATTCATATTGAACCGCGCCGCGATGTTGGGCGCATTCGTTTTCGTATCGATGGTGTTTTGCATCATGTCTACGAATTGCCTGCGAATGTGGCGACTGGTGTGACCAGCCGATTTAAAGTCTTGGGGCGCATGGATATTTCCGAGCGTCGCAAACCGCAAGATGGTCGCATTAAAACCCGCCGTAATGATGGTAGTGAAATTGAATTGCGGATGAGCACTTTGCCAACGGCGTTTGGCGAAAAATTGGTGATGCGCATTTTTGATCCAGAAGTCTTGCTGCGCAGTTTTGCCGATCTAGGTTTGGTGGGCGAAGACTACGCGCGTTGGCGCACTATGTTAGATCGCCCCAATGGCATTGTGTTGGTAACCGGCCCTACGGGTTCGGGTAAAACCACTACGCTTTATTCATCGCTGCGCCAAATTTCTACCTCTGAAGTGAACGTGAGTACCATTGAAGACCCCATCGAAATGGTAGAAGAAAGTTTTAACCAAACGCAGGTACATCACAAAATCGGTTTAGATTTCGCCGCCGGTATTCGCAGTTTAATGCGGCAAGACCCCGATATTATTATGGTTGGCGAAATTCGCGATTTAGAAACGGCGCAAATGGCAGTGCAAGCGGCACTTACCGGTCACTTGGTGTTATCGACTGTGCACACTAACGATGCTCCTTCAACCGTAGCGCGTATGTTGGATTTAGGCATTCCCTCGTATTTAATTAATGCGACCTTGCTGGGTGTTATGGCGCAGCGTTTAGTGCGCACACTCTGCCCTCACTGCAAAGAAGAAGGTCAAATCAGTAGCGATGATTGGCAACAATTGGTTGCGCCTTGGAAGGTCAATGTTCCCGCAAAAATTTATCGCCCCGTAGGTTGTTTGGAGTGCCGCAATACCGGCTATTTAGGCCGCCAAGGTCTCTACGAAATTTTAGTCTTGTCGGATACGCTCAAAGAAAAAGTCACCAGCGATTGCAATATTATTGATATGCGCCGCCAAGCGATGAAAGAGGGTATGCGTACTTTGCGTTTATCGGGCGCGCAAAAAATTGCAGCGGGTTTAACCACGCTAGAAGAAGTGTTACGCGTCGCACCTCCCGCAGAAAAGGCGAATTAATCTTATGACAACCACGGCAATTATTTATGGTGGTGCTCGTAAAGAGGGCAACACTCGTCAGGTGATTGATGCGGTTGCGATTAAATTGTCGGCAGATATATATGATGTCTCTGATTACCAAATTTCCTTCTACGATTACGAACATAACAATCGCGACGATGACTTCCTGCCGCTCATCAAAAAATTATTAGAATACGACTGCTGGATTTTCGCATCGCCTATTTATTGGTACACCATGAGCGCACAGCTAAAAGTGTTTGTGGATAGGATTAGTGATTTGCTCGATATAGAGTTGGAATTAGGTAGGCAATTGCGGGGCAAAAATGGTGCATTGATTGCAACCGGCGTAGAAGAAGTTTGTCCGCTTTGCTATGAAGATGTTTTTATCAATACCTTTAATTATTTGAACATTGCCTATCAGGGTATTTTATACGTTGATACCAGTAAAAATGTGCACCCTGCTGAAACCGAAAAATTGGTAGAAGAATTTATCGGTTTTTTAACCGTCGCTTAATGTGCTTTCGCCGCTTAATAATTTTGTCATAGTTGTTTTTCAGTAACTGCTCTCCCTGATAAATATTCTCGCTAAAAGTTTATCTCCCCCAACACATTTTCCTCCAGTTCTACGCGCCTAATTTCTCTTATGCATCCAACTTGCGAAAACGCCGTTTGAATATAAGCTTACTTATATTCAGCCGAGCAGTATTTTATGTGGGTAAAATCAATTCTATTATGAAAGGGGTTTGCGATGAAATTATTAGCTATATCTACATTTTTTGTCATGACGATTGCATCTATTGGTGCCTATGCCGAAGAGTTTGGAACAGCGAAAGATGCTGAGGCGATGGTACAAAAAGCTATTGGTCATATTAAATCAGCGGGAGCCGATGCTGCCTATGCCGATTTTACGGCACAGAAACCAGACTTTATTAAAAATGATGTCTATGTAGTGGTTTACAGTATGGGCGGTAAGGCTTTGGCTCATGGTCAAAATCCTAAACAAGTTGGCAAAGAGTTAATTGAATTTAAAGATGCAGATGGCAAAGAATTTATTAAAGAGCGCGTTGCACTCGCTAAATCAAAAGGAAAGTTTTGGCAGGATTATAAATTTACCGATCCTGTTACAAAAAAAATCCTGCCTAAGTCTGCTTACTGTGAAAAGTTAGATGAAGCTATCGTTTGCGCCGGTATTTATAAGCGCTGATCGACGGATGACAAAACGGTTTAAAAGACGGAGCGTGTAAGTTTCATGAAGATTCGTGAAAAATTATTGTCTTTACCATCCATCGTCTTGGTTTTTATGGTGGTGTTAGGGGTGGTTGCTATTCTGGCCATGAAAACCATGGGGAATTCCGCGCGTGATATTTATGAGGTGCAGTTCAAAAAATATCAATTGAGTACAGCTACTTTAGACAATGCACGCGCAGCAAATATTGGCGTTTATCGTTTGTTCACTTGGCTGAGCAATTACGATGAAAAGAAAATAAAGTCTGTTGCCACGGAAATTGATCAAAAAATTGATGAGGCAACGCGTAATGCGCGTGAATTATCTGCAGACAATAATATCACCTCGGTTGAGAAAGAAAATCTACAACAAGTATTGGAGAGCTTGGCTTCCTATAAAAAAGAAATTTCGCAATCCATAGAAATGGCAGAGGTTGACCCCAATATGGGGTTAACGTCTATGCAAACTGCGGATAAAACTTTTTTGAAGTTGCAGTCAGAAATTCAAAATGTGGTAGAGATTGCCGATAAATCTGCAAAGCAACAGTATGAAAAAACCTTAGCCACATCCAAAACTGCAATTACCGGGTTCGTAGGTATTTTATTGATTGCAATAGTATCTAGCATTGCAATTAGCCTATGGTTAGGCGGAAAAATTATTAATTCCCTGAAACAGACTATTAATATCGCCAAGCGTATAGCGCGGGGCGATTTAACGGGTGTTATTGCTGTAAACGGGCACGATGAAATTGCGGAGCTGGAATCGGCGCTGCGCGAAATGCAATCCAATTTGCATGATATTGTCAGTGGAATTATGTCTGCAGTAGATGGTCTTCAGGCAATGAGTCAAAGTTTAACGGGATCCTCCTCCACAATTGTTTATGGAATATCGCAACAGCATAAAGCGGCCACGACTATGGCGGCAGCTATCGAACAGATGTCGATGAATATTCAGGTGATCAACACACATGCGCTCTCTGCGGATGAAACCATGAAAGATTCAAATTACCTCGCCATAGAAGGTAAAAAAGTTCTGCTAAATGTTAAAGATTCTATGCGGCGCATTGAGACCTCTTCACAGGAAACACGCAATGTTGTGGAATCCTTGGGGAAGGAGTCTGAGCAGATTTCTAACATCATTAATGTCATCAAAGGCATTGCAGATCAAACAAATTTGCTGGCACTCAATGCTGCAATTGAAGCAGCTCGCGCAGGCGAGCAGGGGCGCGGCTTTGCGGTGGTTGCTGATGAGGTGCGTAGTTTGGCGGCGCGTACTGCCTCATCTACGCTAGAAATTACCTCCATGATTAATGCGATT
>CAUOQW010000053.1:0-9057 GCA_963506825.1 uncultured Cellvibrio sp. | reverse complement strand
TATTTGTATTATTATAAAATAAATAATTATGTGTGGTGCCAAGGCTATGTCTAAATCAATCCTTATTATTGCGTGGACTCTGCTAGTCACCTTGGTGGCGTTTACGGCTGGGCGATGGACTAGCAATCAGCCTGATGTCAGTATGGATATAGCTCAAGGCTTGGCAGTGAATCGCAATAATAACCTTTCTCCTAATATGGCAGCGCCCAAAGCATCGTTGCCGTTTGAGAGTGTGCGCAATAAGCCTGCAACTCATCCGCACACTAAACAAAGTTACGCGGCTGACTATCAGCAAATGCAACAATTAATCGCCTTGGCGGCTAGCAATCCACAATTGGCCATGGAGCAAGCCCAGCAACTTAAGGGCACGCTCCGCGCTAAAGCGCAGGCGGCCATATTGGAGGTTTGGGGCGGTATTAACCCCAATGCGGCGTGGAATTGGGTGCAGTCATTTCAGCCCGATAACCGGGCTCAATTTATTCATTTGTTGGGGGTTATTGGCCGCAGCGAGCCGCGCAGTGCCATTTCCCTTGCTGAAAAATTTGCGGCTGAGCATCGCGAGTTGAGAAAAGATATTTACCTCGCAACCGTCACTGGGCTTACCCAGTCGGGCGCCTACAGCCAAGCGCGGGATGTAGTGGAGGGCTTGGAAATAGAGCATGAAACCAAGGCTGAGTTGATGAATCTAGTGTTGGGCGCATGGGCTACTTACGAACCCCAAGTGGCTATGCAGTGGGTAATGACGCAGCCAGAGGAATTCAAAGTGGCGGCGGTAGCAACTATGGGCGAGTCTTGGTCAGACGCAGACCCGCAGGCCGCGGTAAATTTTGCGGCGGGTCTTGGCAGTGGTGAAACACGTGATTCTTTATTGCAGCCTTCCTTCAAAAAGTGGCTGGCGCTAGACCCGGCTGCGGCCAATAGTTGGTTGGCATCGGCACCGCCGCATAAAGATTTAGATCCGCTGATTAGCGAACTTGCGGCTCAGCCAAGTGCAAATAATGGCCAGGTCAAAGAGGCGCTTACTTGGGCGGGCAAGGTGAGTGACCCTGAATTGCGCCTGAGTACCGTGACCAGTATTTTATCGACATTCAAACAGAAAGATGCCAGTGCAGCAGCGGCCTATCTATATGCGCTGTCTTATTTGAGCGATGCAGAGCGCCTGCAGCTAATGGAAGATTTAGCCTTTATCAAATAATGCGCTTGTAAATTAATGCGTCATATTTGTTCGATATTGCAGCTGTATATTTGTGTTACAAATAGTGTGTCTATCCTAGGGGTATGCATTTTTTATTGAGTTTATTGCCCGTCACTATTGAATCTTTAGTGATACCCCTCATTTTTATCTCAATCCTCTAAAGCTTCATGATTATTTTGGCGCATTAATTATTAATTTATTTTTATATTGTAATACTATCTGTCTATTGAGATTGGCTGATATTTAAGCTAGCATAATGTTTGTCTTTTAATTATAAGACAAATTAGGCTTCATTTTCCAGTAAATGAAGCATTCCTAGTCGCATTAAAGACTAGCCACTATAAAGATAAAGAAGGCTAAATTATGAGAGCATTAAATTACCTAAAAAAATGGAGCGCATTGATCGCGCTAAGCTGCCTTGTGCCTGTGTCCGGCGTTTATGCCGCTACTTGGGCGTTGTCTGGCGCTATAGGAACTCACGACCCAGGCATTACCAAAGAAAGTATTTGGTGGATTGGGGAAACAACCATAGGTGCAACCAGTACCTATGCGGGTATTGGCATTAAATACTCTGCTGATGGCAAGGCTTGGACTCAAGGTACACCTATTTTCGGAAATGGCTTGGCGTGGTGGAAAGAGTTTAACGGTAATACCGCAAATGTTTGGGCGCCGGATATTTCTCGTTTTAACGGCAAAACTAACGTGTTTTATTCTGTGTCCACCTTCGGTTCTACCAAGTCAGCAATTGGGTTGGCGCAAGCCACGTCTATGGCGACCGGCGACTGGGTGGATAAGGGGATTGTTGTGTCATCGGTAGCAGGCGCTGGCGTTAATGCAATTGACCCTGCGTTTGTGACCAGCTCCTCGGGTGCGCCTTACCTTACCTATGGTTCTTGGAGCAATGGTATCTATATTACTGCGCTCAACAGCTCAACCTTAAAGCCAAGCGGTAATGCTTACCGTATTGCAACTGCAAGCGGTGGTTTAGAGGGTGCTAACATTGTCCGCAATGGCAGCTATTACTATTTATTTGCGTCAAAAGGTGTGTGTTGCGCTGGCGCTAACAGCACCTATTACATCGTTTACGGTAGATCGACCAGCATCACTGGCCCTTACCTCGACAAAAACGGCGTGGATATGAAAAATGGCGGCGGCACTGTGTTTGAAAGCTCTGATAGCGGGTATGCCGGTTCGGGCGGTCAATCGGTAGCTAATGGTGTAATTGCAAGACACAGATACGCTAGATCTAATGGTGCAAGTATTCTATTTATCAGCGATCTCAACTTCTCGGGTGGATGGCCAACTTGGTAATCTGCGCGTTTTAATGCCACTCCTGTCAACCTAAAAGCTATTTTTAGGTTGACAGCTTATCCCCTCCCGCTAATATGGCTTCATTATCTATCTGTGATTAATGGAATCAAGCCATGAATGCCGCTCTCAAACCTTTTGTTCGCCACGACTGGACTCGCGCCGAGATTCAAGCGCTGTTCGATCAGCCTTTTAGTGACCTGATGTAACAAGCGCAAACGGTTCACCGCGCGCATTTCAACCCTAACGAAGTTCAAGTCAGCACCCTTTGTTCCATAAAAACCGGCGCCTGCCCGGAAGACTGCGCTTACTGCCCACAATCTGCCCGTTACGACACCGGCCTTGAGCGCGAAAAGCTGATGGCGGTAGAAAAAGTCATCGAAGAAGCAAAAGCTGCCAAAGCCAGCGGTGCGACTCGTTTCTGCATGGGCGCAGCTTGGCGCTCGCCTAAAAATCGCGATATGCCTTACGTGACTACTATGGTTCAAGGCGTAAAAGCCTTGGGCTTGGAAACCTGCATGACCTTGGGGATGTTGGACGAAGCCCAAGCGCAAGAGCTTTCTGATGCTGGTCTCGATTACTACAACCACAATCTCGATACCTCGCCTGAATACTACGGCGAAATTATCACCACTCGCACCTACCAAGACCGTTTAGATACCCTCACCAATGTGCGCAAAGCCGGCATGAAAGTCTGCTGCGGTGGCATCGTTGGTATGGGAGAAGAAGTCACTGATCGCGCGGGTCTGTTACAGCAATTGGTGAATATGCCTGAGCATCCTGAATCTGTGCCCATCAATATGTTGGTAAAAGTTGAAGGCACGCCGCTGGCCGACGAAGCGAATTTAGATCCGTTTGATTTTATTCGCACCATCGCCGTTGCCCGAATTTTAATGCCGCAATCCCATGTGCGTTTGTCGGCAGGTCGTGAACAAATGAATGAGCAAACCCAAGCCATGGCGTTTTTAGCGGGTGCGAACTCCATTTTTTACGGCGAAAAATTATTGACTACGCCCAATCCTGAAACCAACAAAGATATGCAGTTGTTTAAGCGTTTAGGCATTAAGCCCGAAGCTTATGAAGTGCATGAAGATGAAAGCGAACAGGAAGCGGCAATTGTGCACAAACTGCAAGAAGTGCAAATGGATTCCATGTTTTACAACGCAGCAAAGTAAGTTGGTTGTGAGTGCAATGCTATAGCAAGGTTGTTCAGTTTTGATTAATGCGAGCTTTCTACAATTGCCACCCTCGTATTAATCACTTTTGAAAATAACAATTGCTTAGGAATTGCATATGAAAAAAATATTTACCGGTTTATGTTTCTTGCTTATCGCTCCTGCGCTCTGGGCGGATACTTATGGTGGGTTTGGTATAGGTTTAACAGAAGCGTGCCGCACAAAATACCAACCGAGTTTTTCTGGTGGCGACTGTATTTCTCCCAATCTCGATTTTCGCGGTTTGGTGGGCAATCAGATTAACGATTATTTTTCGCTTGAAGGTAGTTTGGATGTCGCGGTAGATCCCGGCACCATACTTGAGTTTATGATTGGCTCAGATGACGAAGAAAGTTTTTTCTACGATTCCAGTGTCACCAGCAATCGTTGGATGATTGCTACCTTTGGTGTGCATGCTTTTGGTCATTTACCGCTATCCAATTCGGTAAGTTTATTTGCAGGGCCAAGCTTGGGCGGCTCAATTGTTAACTTTGACTACGATGTCACTTATTTTGGCAATGGCGATTATGATTCCCACTCTGCCACTGAATTCGGTATCAATTATGGCTGGGCTGCGGGGATAGATTTTTTCAAAAACGACAGTAGCTTTGTACGTTTGCAATGGCAAAATTGGCGCTCTTTAGACGCAAATGTCGCTTATGACGGTGAATTCAATAGCAATAGCTTAACGCTCAATTGGATCACTTATTTTTAATTTAAATTGTGTGTTTGTGTGAATCCTAAATTCTCTATCGACAATATCCTTTCTTTTGCGCTCACCGAACGCCGCGCGACGAATTTGTATCGCTCGCGCCGCGTACTTGAATCGCCACAAGCACCGCAGGTGGTGGTCGATGGCAAACAATACACGGCTTTTTGCAGTAACGATTATTTAGGTCTCGCGAATCACCCTGATGTCATTGCTGCGTTTCAAAGTGCGGCTAATAGTTTTGGCGTTGGTAGTGGTGCATCGCATTTGGTTGCAGGTCATTCCAGTGAGCATCACGCACTTGAGGAAGAGTTGGCTGCATTTACCGGGCGCGAGCGCGCACTGTTATTTTCCACCGGCTATATGGCCAATATGGGTACGATTACCGCATTGGTGGGGCAGGGTGATGCGATTTTTGAAGATCGTTTAAATCATGCCAGTTTATTAGATGGCGGCCTCGCAAGCGGTGCGCGCTTTCAACGTTTTTTGCACAATGATTTAACAAATTTACAAATCCGTTTAGATAAGACAGATGCCGAACGAAAATTAATTGTGGTTGATGGTGTGTTCAGTATGGATGGCGATTGCGCGCCGCTACCGGAACTCGCCGAGCTTGCACAAAAAAATAATGCTTGGTTAATGGTGGATGATGCCCACGGTTTTGGCTGTTTAGGAAAAACCGGCGGCGGTAGCGCAGAGTATTTCGGCTTAACGCAAAACGAATTACCTATTTTAATGGGCACCCTCGGTAAGGCCTTTGGCACCTTCGGTGCTTTTATTGCGGGCAGTGAAAATTTAATTGAAACCCTCATTCAATTTTCGCGTCCCTATATTTACACCACCGCTATGCCGCCTGCAGTCGCTGCCGCAACCCGCGTGAGCTTGCGCCTTTTGCAAGAAGAGCATTGGCGACGCCAACATTTGCAAACATTAATTGCTTATTTCCGCGCTGGCGCGCAACAACTCGGCTTGCAATTACTCGATTCCTTCTCGCCGATTCAGCCGATAATTATTGGCGATGAAGCGCGCGCGTTAATGATTGCAGAACAATTAGCGGAGCGCGGTATTTTAATTATCGCAATTCGCCCGCCCACAGTGGCGCCCGGCAGCTCGCGTTTGCGCGTTACTTTTTCTGCCGAGCATAGGCTCGTACAAATAGACCAATTGCTAAACGCCTTGAGCGATATTTTAGGTAATACTCATGCTGGCGATAGCGGGCATGAGTGAAAACAGCTACACCTTAGCAGTTCATTTTTATCCCTGCTTACAAAACCAATCTATGTCAAGCGATATTGTGTTGCTGCACGGTTGGGGCAGCGCTAGTCAATCATGGCAGCCGTTAATTCCTGCACTCCAAAATATCGCCAATGTAATCGCATTGGATTTGCCTGGCTTTGGTGAAAGCCAAGCTGTTCCCAATTTTACGTTGGATGCGATTGTGCAATTAATCGCGGCGCAGCTACCAGAAAAATGTGTGCTCATTGGTTGGTCACTCGGTGGCATGTTTGCGGTGCAAATTGCAGCGCGTTATCCGCAAAAAATTTCAAAAATAATTACGCTCGCAGCCAATGCTAAATTTGTCGCCAGTCGCGATTATGATATTGCTATGCCACTTGCGGTGAATCGCCAATTCAATAAAAGTTTTGCAGCTGACCCTCAATCAACACTGAAGTTGTTTAGTGGGTTATTGGCGCAAGGCGCTACCAATGAACGTGCACTACTAAAGCAAGTTCGGGTGCTGGCCGAACCGGATAAAATTAATTCCAATTGGTTGCAAGCGTTAGAGTTACTATCGCAATTAGATAATCGCGAAGCTTTTGCGCAACTAACTCAACCGGGTTTGCATTTGCTTGCGGAAAAAGATGTATTGGTTCCTGACTCAGCAGCAACGGCGCTTTTGCAATTAAACTCACAACAATCTGTACAGGTTATTCCTGATGCAGCGCATGCGTTGCATTGGAGTCAGCCGGAATTGGTGGTGCAGGCTATTCAAGATTTTATTAAGCCGGTGGCGCTGGATAAAAAGCAAGTCGCGCATTCATTTAGTCGCGCCGCAGCTACTTATGATTCGGTGGCTAATTTACAGCGCAAAGTGGGCGAGTTGCTGTTAGAAAAAGTAATGCCAAATCCAGCGGTACAAGTCGTTTTGGATTTGGGTTGCGGCACGGGTTATTTTACGCCGCAGTTGCAATCAAAATTTCCGCAGGCATTAGTGGTGGGCGTGGATATCGCAGAAGGTATGTTGCAGTTTGCGCGAGAAAAATGGGGTCAGAGCCATTTAATGGCGAGAAGTTTAAATTTAGATGAATCTCATTCATTAAATGGCTCTGACCCCATTTTTGCCTGTGCAGATGCCGAACAACTTCCTTTTGCTGATCAATCAGTCGATATTATCTATTCCAATTTCGCCTTGCAGTGGTGCGCCAATTTGTCCCATTTATTTGCGGAGTTGCAGCGAGTTTTAAAGCCGGATGGGCGAATTATATTTACCACGCTCGGGCCTGCAACCTTGCACGAATTAAAATCGGCATGGGAGCAGGTAGATGCACTTGTGCATGTCAATCAATTTCATGAGCGCGACCAGCTAGTAAATCATTTGAAGGCTAAAGCGTTAGAGATAGTTGAATTTGAGCATGCACAGGAAGTAATGCAGTTTGAACAGCTATCGGATTTAACGCGTAGCTTAAAAGCCTTGGGTGCGCAAAATATGAATCGCGGTCGCGCGGTGGGCTTAACCGGGCGCAAAAAAATACAGGCGTTTAAACAAGCTTACGAAAATTTCCGCAGCAATGACTTATTGCCTGCCACTTATGATGTGTTTTACGTGAAAGTGAAAACCCCATGACTTCCAAATCAGCGGCCAAGAAAGCCTTTTTTATTACGGGCACAGATACCAATGTCGGTAAAACTCTCATTGCTGCTGGCTTGTTAGTGGCTGCAAAAAATAAAGGGCTGACTACGGCGGCTTTAAAGCCAGTTGCCGCCGGTTGTGAAAAAACCAGTGAAGGTTTGCGCAATGCCGATGCTCTTTTGCTGCAATCGGTTATTACTGAATCTTTGGTTTACGATCAAATAAATCCCTATGCGTTGGAAGCCGCTATAGCGCCGCATATTGCTGCGCAACAAGAAAAGCGCAGTTTGTCGGTCGATCGTCTGGCTGGAATTTGTCGTGGCGTTTTATCGGCTGCAAATTTTACCTTGGTTGAAGGCGCTGGCGGTTGGCGTGTGCCGATTAACCCGCGCGAAACCTTGGCAGATTTGGCAAAAAATTTAGACTTGCCGGTAATTTTGGTGGTAGGTATTCGCTTGGGTTGTATCAATCACGCATTGCTAAGTTTTGAAGCTATTGTGCGCGATGGCGCAGCGGTTGCTGGCTGGGTTGCCAATTGTGTGGATGCGGACATGCCAGTTCTACAAGAAAATATCGAAAGTTTGCGCACACGCTTGCCTGTGCCTTGCTTGGCGGTGGTGCCCTTTTTGGAGGATCAATCGCCGGATGTGGTCGCTACTTATTTTGACGATGTTGTACTGCAGCATTTAATTAAATAATTGCTATGAAATATTTTTCCAAAATAATTTTATTGATGAGTGTATTGCTGGCTGGTTGCGCCTCTATGCCGCGCTCGCAAGATATTCCTGCGGCCAATGCCAAGCACACCATCTATGTCATCTATAAAGGTTTTCACACCAGTATTTTGTTGGATGCTAAAGGTGTAGTGGCGCAAAACCCGCAGCTTGCTAAAGATTTGGCGGGGCAAACCTATGTGCGCATTGGCTGGGGCGATGGCGATTACTTCACAGGTAAAAGTAAATCTGTGAGTACAGCAACTAAAGCTTTGATTGCCTCTGGATATTCTGCGGTGCAATTGCTGCCCTACGACTACGAGCCTTTTGATGAAATCCCAGCTGAAACCATAGTTCCGCTTGCCATCACCGACGAGGGAATGCGTCAACTTGCTATTTATTTTGACGTTTCTATCGCCGTGGATAAGCAGGGCAGGTTGGTGCGGTTGCCAGCATTTGGCGATGCTATGGGCTCTTTTTTTCAGTCTCGGTATCATTACAGCGTATTCAGTAACTGCAATACATGGAGTGGCAAGGCGCTGCGCAGTGCAGGCTTGCCGGTTGCAAATCGTTTAACCGCAAATGGCTTGTTTAAGCAGGCGCAATTTATATCTCAGTATCAGCGTGAACAGGGCTTGTTCAAAAAACACCCATAAATTGTCGCTGGTTATATTCTTTTTATTCTTAATCCAAACTTGTCTTAAAATCCAAATTAAAGCGGCAATTTTGCCTGTTTTTTAGTCAGATCTGAGCGTAAACTTAGTCTGTGTGAAGTCTTTCTACCACTTTTGTGAGGGCATGAGTAATGGACGTAGGTTCAGCAACAAGCGGCTCAGCAGTAACCCAAGGCCTGATCGGTATGCAGCGCAGCCAAACCGAGATTTCCAAATCCGCCCAGCAGATTGTGAGCGCGGGAACCACTCAGCGCGATAATCCGGCGCAAAACGATGTGGTTGAGTCCTTGGTAAATATTAAGGCGCAATCTCAAATCTTTGATGCATCTGCCAAAATTGTTAAAGCGGCGGATGAAACTATAGGCACTTTGCTTAACGCTAAAGCTTGAATGC
>CAUOQW010000052.1:0-9223 GCA_963506825.1 uncultured Cellvibrio sp. | reverse complement strand
TTGCGTGGGTGTTAGTGAGTTATACCTTTCCGGGTAAACGCATTGTGGATGCCAGTGTGGATTTGCCCTTTGCATTGCCAACCGCAGTAGCCGGTATTGCCCTTACCGCAATTTATGCACCTAACGGCTGGGTAGGCCAGTGGTTTGCATTGTTGGACATTAAAATTGCTTACACCTGGATTGGTGTAACTATTGCGCTCACGTTTATTGGTTTGCCTTTTGTGGTTCGCACCGTGCAGCCTGTACTTGCAGATTTAGAAACTGAAGTAGAAGAGGCATCCGCAAGTTTAGGCGCGACTCGCTGGCAGACTTTTAAATATATTATTCTCCCTGCGTTATTACCTTCACTCTTAACGGGCTTTGCGCTGTCATTTGCGCGTGCTATCGGCGAATACGGTTCTGTAGTGTTTATTAGCGGCAACATGCCCTACAAAACTGAAATTACTCCACTCCTGATTATGACCAAATTGGAACAATTTGATTACGCCGGTGCTGCGGCATTGGGCAGTGTAATGTTGTTGTTTTCCTTTGTGTTGTTGTTACTGATTAATTTGCTCCAGCATTGGAGCCATAAGAGAACGGGTGGTTAGTATGGCCGGTGTTGTTTCAAATTTGCACAGTGCGAGTGCTAAACGAGTTCAAGGCGCAACCACAGAGGCACGCTGGATTCGCTACACATTAATTTCTACGTCGCTGATTTTTTTATCGTTATTTTTAATTATGCCGCTAGTGGTGGTATTTGTTGAGGCATTTAGTAAAGGTGCTGAAGTTTATTTTGCGGCTATTACGGAGCCCGCTGCAGCCCACGCGATAAAACTGACCTTAATTGCCGCTGCGATTGCAGTGCCGCTCAATGTGGTTTTTGGTTTGGCGGCGAGTTGGGCAATTGCGAAATTTCAATTTCGCGGTAAGCAACTTGCTATCACCTTAATTGATTTGCCGTTTGCAGTATCGCCCGTTATTGCCGGTTTAATTTATATGTTGCTGTTTGGTGCGCAAGGTTTATTTGGGCATTGGCTCATGGATCATGAAGTACGCATTATGTTTGCGGTGCCTGGTATTGTCTTGGCAACGGTATTTATTACCTTCCCCTTTATTGCGCGCGAATTAATTCCGCTTATGCAGGAGCAGGGCAAAGAACAAGAAGAAGCGGCAATTACACTCGGTGCTAGCGGTTGGAAAATGTTTTTTCGCGTAACACTGCCCTCCATTAAATGGGGTTTGCTCTACGGCATAATTTTGTGTAACGCCCGCGCTATGGGTGAGTTTGGTGCTGTGAGTGTGGTGAGCGGAAAAATTCGCGGCCAAACCAACACCATGCCTTTGCATATTGAAATTTTGTACAACGAATATCAATTTGCAGCAGCCTTCGCCGTTGCCTCTTTGTTAGCCTTATTGGCTTTAGTGACCTTGATATTAAAAAGTGCGTTGGAGTGGCAAGCGGCGCGTGAACATGAATTGGCAGTGCGTTCAGCACAAGCACAGTCTTAACACTTTGCGAGAAAAATTATGAGTATTGAAGTTCGTCAACTAAATAAAACCTTTGGTAATTTTACCGCGGTCAATAATGTTTCTTTAGATTTTCCTACCGGTGAATTGGTTGCTTTGCTCGGCCCATCGGGCTGTGGCAAAACCACGTTGTTGCGTATTATTGCAGGCTTGGAAAATCCTGATAGCGGCAGTGTGTTATTTCACGGTGAAGATGCTACCGATGTGCATGTGCGCGAGCGCAATGTAGGTTTTGTGTTTCAACACTATGCGTTGTTTCGCCACATGACGGTGTTTGACAATGTCGCTTTCGGTTTAACCGTTCGCCCCAAAGAAACTCGCCCGAGCAAAGCTGAAATTAAACGTCGTGTGCATGAATTGTTGGAGCTGGTGCAGCTTGATTGGCTGGCAGATCGCTACCCGCATCAATTGTCTGGCGGTCAGCGTCAGCGTATTGCGCTTGCGCGCGCATTAGCAGTGGAGCCAAAAGTTTTATTATTGGATGAGCCTTTCGGTGCGCTCGATGCAAAAGTGCGTAAAGATTTACGCCGCTGGTTACGCCGCTTGCACGATGAATTGCACATTACGTCCATTTTTGTAACTCACGATCAAGAAGAGGCAATGGAAGTTGCGGACCGTATCGTTGTGCTCAACAAAGGTAAGATTGAACAAATTGGTTCGCCAGATGATATTTACAATAATCCGGCCAGCCCCTTTGTGTACGATTTTATCGGTCAAGTAAATTTATTTCACAGCCGCGTAGACAATGGTTGGGCCCATATTGGCGATTACAAATTAGCAGCACCAGAATTTAATGCTGTGAGCAATCAAAGTGCTATTGCTTATGTGCGCCCGCACGATATTGAATTGGCATCAGAAAATAGTGAAGGTTCTATTCCCGCTACTATTGCGCATGTCAGCACCGCGGGTTCAGTGTTGCGCATTGAACTTAAAAATAATTTAAGTGACGATGTGATTCATGTGGAGCTGCCGCGCTCGCAAGAGCGCTCATTGAATTTGAATGTGGGCGCGAATGTGTTTGCCAAGCCGACAAGTTCTAAAGTGTTTTTGCAGGACTAGAATTGTAAAACCTTACCCGGTCATCCTGAGTGCGAAGCAGTCGAAGGATTTCTGGCATTTGTAGCTGGCCATTGAAAACCCTTCGACTGCTTCGCGCTCAGGACGAGCGGAATTCTTTCCTTTGCTCCCTAATAACTACACATTTCCGCTTTTCCTCGTTCCCAAGCTCCAGCTTGGGAATGCAGATATCTTTCAATATGCAGAAAACCGCCAAGTGTTATGCATTCCCAGGCAGAGCTCGGGAACGAGCTGACTGTCTTCTCTCTCTCCTCCTATCTCAAATGACAGTCTGTCTCTCTTATAAATAGTCATAATAAAAATTGTCGTCATGCTGAATTTATGAACTAGTCTTAGGATTACCCCGTGCTTAATCGCATGTATATCAACTCCTAAACGCTCAAGGATTCACCATGTTTGGCTTTAATAAACAAGAACTTATGGCCGCTCAAGAAGAAATATCCACGCTTCGTCGCGCGCTCAATACCCGCGATGCTGATTTACAGGCTGCTAATCAAGAACTCGAAAAACTGCGCGGCAGTATCAATAACGACAAGCTTGAGCTTGCGCGTGTTAAAGAATTGCTGGTGCAACTGCAATCCATGGGCGAATCCATTACCGCGATTCAAGGTAGTCTGGGCGGTTTTGCGGCCAATATGCGCGATGAAAAAGAGCGCGCGGCAGATATGCAAGCGACCTCTGCCAGTTGCAGCACGGCGGTGAGTTTAATTTCTGGCCACTTGGGTAAGTTGGCCAATGATTCGCAAGTTTCTGCAACCCGTGTAGGCGAGTTGGATAGCCGCGCACAGCAAATTAGCGGCATTGTAAATTTGATTAAAGGCGTTGCCGACCAAACTAACTTGTTAGCACTGAACGCGGCCATTGAAGCGGCGCGCGCTGGCGAACAGGGGCGCGGCTTTGCGGTAGTGGCCGATGAAGTGCGCAGCCTTGCGCAGCGCACGGCACAGGCAACCGGAGAAATTTCGGCGCTGGTTAGCCAAATGCGTGAAGACAGCGCTGCGAGCCGCGAGCAAATTGTTTCTTTTGCACAGCAAGCCGATTCGTTTAGTAGCGATGGCGCAGAGGCGGCAAAAACTATTAGCCATATTTTAGATATTGCCAAAATTTCGGAGCGAACTACCTCTGCTGCATCCTTGCGCGGTGTGTGTGAAGTGGCCAAGGTGGATCATCTTTTGTATAAATTTCGGGTGTATCGTGTTTTGTTTGGCTTATCGAATGACAATATTCACGATTTTCAAACCGCCCGTTCCAATTCATTAAGCGGCATAAAAGAAGTTGAAGAGCCGCAAAATAATTTGCAACGCGAAGTGGCGGCAGTGCTTGAAGCTAACCGCGGTGGCAATGCCGATGCCACAGTTGCTGCGGTAAGACGTATGGAAACCGCGAGCTCGCGTTTGTTGGATGCGTTGGAGCGCATGGCGCATTCAGGTGAGTCTGCCATTTATCATCACTAACAACCTAGATCATTAAAGTCATATCAACAGTTTTGCGTAATTAAAAAAGCCCGAGTAACCTAAGGTTGCTCGGGCTTTTTTATGTTCTGAAACAATGTGCTTCCACGTAGACGTTTCTAAATAAGTGTTTGTGCAGTGCTAAAGTTGCGCGAGATACCCAATTCTAAAACCTCCCCAGTGTTTGCCATTTACATAAATCGGACTGGAGAGATCATGCATGACTTCGCCAGTATCGCGCTTATAAGTTTGCAGTAAAAATATCTCGGTATTTTTTCCGCAGCGCGAACCAGTGCGGTCGCTAAACACGCGCTTGGTGCGATTACTGGCTAAATCGGTTTCGTAGTTGCCAGTCAGCGGTTGGCTGAATTTTTTATTGTGGGTGGGGAAGTAGCCGTTGATGTCTACTGCACCAGCAAACACAATAAAATTATTCTCTACCAAAATGGGTTCTTGAATTGCGGGTAAATGTTGATCGGTAAAACTATCAAAGCCAGAGCTGAATTTTTGGGGCTTGGTATTGCTAATAGGCTTGTAATTAAAATCAAATAAATCGCGCTCTGAAATTTGGCCTAGGCGCAGCGCATCTTCAAATAATTCGCCAATGCGTTTAGGGGTAGAGATGGCAATATTCATTACCTGACTATTGCGGTCACCCAATTCAAATAAATGTAAATGGCGAAAAATTCCTTCAGTTTGATTGGTTAGGCTGAGAATTTTTTCAGAAGTGCTTTCTAATTCTTTATCTACCGAGAGTATGGAGTGATGTAAATTATCGGCATTGGCAGAAACACCGGAATTGGTATGCTCGTGATCGCGAATAATTTGCGTGACCACACTCATGGATTCAAAAGCTTCACTGCTGTTGACGGATGCAGTTTGAATAAAGCTCGCCACTTCCTGAATTAAATGATTCATTTGCTCGCCGGAACTCACTACGTCATTCATAGCGGTTACAGAGGCGGCGCTGTCTTGCGTAATTTCGCTAACTAACTTCTCAATGTTTTTGGTGGCCTGTGCAGTTTTGTGCGCGAGGTTGCGCACCTCATCGGCCACCACCGCAAAACCTCGGCCTTGCTCACCGGCGCGCGCGGCTTCAATGGCGGCGTTAAGTGCAAGCAAATTGGTTTGTTGCGCCAACTGATTAATCACATCGGTAATGCTGCTAATGGATTGTGCCTGCTGTTGAAATTTTGCCAGCAGGGTACTGGTTGCCGCAATTTGAGCGTTGAGTGTTTGTTGCTGTTGATTCACGATATTTAAATGTTGATGACTTTTTTGCGTCAGCTCGTAAACTTCTTGGCCTTGGGTTTGCGCGTGATTAATTTTGGATGTGAGTTGATTGTTGCTGGATTCGAGTGCGCCAATACGCTCGGCAATTTCTTTAGCGTGTTCAACTTGTTTACCCAAGGAGGCCGCGAGTTTTTCTAAAAAGCTGGAGAGGGTTGCGCCGCCAATGGCGATTGAGGTGGCCGCCGTACTAATATTTTGCACCGCTTTGGTTTTTGCACCTTTGGATTCATCGGCCTGAGTTGCACTAGTTGTTGCGCCTTGATCAGCCGTAAATAAATAACTTGCTGCCAAGGTTAATCCAAATACGACTAAACCGATCATTAGCCCTGTAAGGCTAAAGCCGAAACTGAATGCGACTATTAATAAGTTCGCCAGGGCGCAGGCCCAATGGAAGTAAGTTTTCATAGTAGTTGGCTTTATTGTTATTAATGAATGTGATGGATTTTAAGCGACTACACCTACGCTAGAGTCTTAGCTTAGTCGCCAGCCTTGGAGATTACCAATTCCTATATGTAAAGGCTGCTTAAGCAGAATTCCGCTCACCCTGAGCGCGTAGCGGTTGAAGGGTTTTATCCCGCCCAGCGCCACTTCGACTGCTACGCGCTCAGTGTGAGCGGCAATTGAGTAAATTCAGTGTGAACAGGAGTTAGAGTTAATTAGGATTTGAGTTTTGCCAAATGCTCGCGCATTAGGGTTAAGAAGCGCGGTGTGTAGCCATCGTCCTCATAAATGGGGTTGCCTAACTCATCTTCGCTAACTTGTTTTTTACCTTTGATATAGGGAAAGGCTTCTTGCACTTCATCCAGCGCGCAATGTAATAATTCAGCCACAATTTCTTCAGATTTTAATGCGGGAAATAAATCGGCGAGTGCGGCTAAACGCGCGGCATCGTGAATGGGAATTTCAATTTTATAATTCACTTTGGGTGAATCGTCATCGCCAGTGCTTTGCCAATGATTGACCAGTTGACGGATTTTCATAATCTTCTCCTCTGCGTTCATTTATCTTAAGCATAGTGTGCGCATCAATCCCTGTCGAAAAGATAATAGGTGTTATAACAAAGCTGACTAAGGCTGTATTAAGTAGAGGGAATGAGTCTAGGGTTTCTTCGCACCCCAAAAACAAAAAAGCTGTTTACATTGGGTAATGTAAACAGCAAAGGGAGAACAACATCACTGGGGTAAAACATAAAACAAATGAAACGTAAAACAGGTGGAACGAGATTAATAAACCAAGGTTTGAATTGCGTGGGCTGGAATCTTCACGCTGGTTTCTTGGTTACCAATAAACAAACGATAGGCGATGGGTTTATCGGTTTGGTTCATAACTACGGTTGCTAGGCTGTTATCGCTATTCATAAATGACGTAACGAGTAGCGTGCTGCGGCTGGCGGCGGCGCTTACGCGTTCGGCAGCGGGGCGAATAAATTTAGAGAAGTGGCCTAAGTAGTAGTAGCTGGGTGTGTAAATCAACTCGCCAGTTTTGGTATCCGCATGAATTGGCGAGAAGCAGAAATTGCCCACGTGGTTGGGGCCGCCGTTTTGATCGAGAAGGATATTCCAGTCGGTCCAACCCACTGCACCAGAGTTGAAGTCGTTGATGATTGAGTGACCATAGCGTTCGCCATTGGGCCAGTATTGGTAGCGCTCGGCGTTGAATTTTTCCACCGTGGCTTCGGTGAGCAGCAAATTAACATTGGGGTAGGCTTGGTGAACTTCAGCCACATTGCGGTTCAATGGCTCGGCGCCAGTCCAGGTTTCGTACCAGTGGAAACCTACGCCCCATACATATTTAGCGGCTTCTGGGTCACCCAAAATGGTGTTGACGCGATGGTTGATTAAGTCGCGGTTGTGATCCCAAACCACAATCTTTTTATCGCCCAAACCTTCTTTGGCCATGATGGGACCGAGGTGATTTTTAAGGAAATCGCGCTCTTCCTCTGCGCTGAAAATCATGGATTCCCAAGTCTGCTTAGCCATAGGTTCGTTTTGTACCGTAATACCCCAAATCGGCACGCCTTCTTTCTCGTAGGCTTTAATAAATTTGGTGTAGTAGGTGGCCCAAATGTCGTTGTATTCGGGTAATAACTTGCCGCCTTGCAGCATGTTATTGGTGGTTTTCATAAACGCCGGTGCGCTCCATGGGCTGGCGTAGGTGGTAATTTTGCCACCCGCTGCTGCAATAGCTTGTTTAATCATGGGCAAGCGATGTTTTTTATCGTGGGCGATACTGAAGCTAGTTAGCTCTTTATCGCCCTCTTTGATGTAGGTGTAACTGCCACTGCTGAAATCTGAGCTGTGGATAGTGGTGCGCAGCAGGCTGTAGCCAATACCAGTTTTTTGGTCGTAATAGGCTTTAAGGAATTCGGATTTTTTGGCTGGTTTTAGGGTGCTAAAGACTTCAGCGCTGGCATCGGTAATCGCGCCGCCCATACCAAAGAAGGTTTGGAAGCGTTTATCGGGGTTAACAAACACAGCAATGTCTGTTTCTGGCGGCTGTTGGCCGGGCTTGAGGCTGAGGGTGTCGGTCAGCGTCAAACGCTGGTTGCTATCCTTGGCGGTGGTGTACACGCTCAGGGTTTTAGCGGTGGTTGATGTTGCTGGCTCGGCGGCAATGGCGAGGCTTGCGGCCATAATGCTGAGCAGGCTAGCGGTGGTACACAGGGTTTTTTTCATAGCAGTTCTCTCGGTTCTGTTGTTCTCATTTCTATTGTTCCCATTACTGGGGTCACTCGTTTCTGCTTTAAAAGGGAATCGTCATCCCCGCAGGGGATCCAGTGACTTTTAGCCAAATTGCAAGGTCGCTGGATCCCCTGCGGGGATGACGACTCCCCAATAAATAAATTTTTTTTAATAAAAAGTGAGGCGAGCACTCTGCTCACCCCACTCCTGTAGGCCTTTTTAGTTAGCCTTTTTCACCTCGAAGTAGTTGATGTTCCATTCCTTGCCAATCGATTTGAAACGCAAGGTGTGGTTGCCTGCCGTTAATGCAAAGCTTGGGCTGGTGTAGGTCTTCCAAGTCTGCCATCCACCGGTGTTAGGTACTGCCATGCCATCCACTTTTACGCCGTCTACCAATACTTCAAAACCGGTGCTGCCATTGGCGGTTGCCAAGCGATAGTCGATAGTGAAGTTGCCGGCGGTAGCGACAGAGACTTTGAATTCGATGAAATCATCGGTTTCAAAATGGCCCACATTTTTACCACCACCTACATCGGTACAGTCTTCCAACTGAATGCCAGACATAGAGGTGTAGGCTTCAGCTTCCACTTTGCCGGGCAGCGCGGTGTAGTTGATTTTGTTAGCTGCTTCATCGCTGCGGTAGCTTTCGTCTTCGGCATCTACGGCCACTACGCTGTAGTAATAGGTAGTGCCATCTACTGCGGTGGTATCTACATAGCTATTGAGTTTGAAGCCTTGCGCCAAGACTGTGCCGCTGCTGGGTGTAAGCCCACGGTAGACCTTGTAGCCAGTGAGATCGGCTTCGGTATTGGCATCCCAATTGAGCGTAACGCTGCCGGTGCCTTGTACCAGTTTCAAACCGGTTGGGCGTTTAGGCAGGGTGTAAATAGTGGTAGGTGTGCCGGGGAAGTGCTTGGCCAAACCGCTGTTTACGTCATACGGCTGAGTTGCAAAGCTTTTGAACAGTTTTTCAATATCGGCGAGTGATGCGGTGGTGAAATCCACTTTACCGGTCATATCCAATACATCTTTACCTTCAACTGGTGCTTGGTCGATGAGGTACATTTCCGCCCAAGTATTCACACTGCCATTGTCTTTAAAGGTGCCGCTAAAGGTGTAGCTTTGGCCGCCTTCAAGGGTGATGGCTTGGTAAATGCCGCCATTGATTTCACCGGTTACGCCCTCTGGACGAGTAATGCGCAAGACTGCACC
>CAUOQW010000051.1:0-9241 GCA_963506825.1 uncultured Cellvibrio sp. | reverse complement strand
TAATGTGGCCGATATGGCGATTATGGCGGGCGTATTCTTACTGATATTTTATTCTTATAAAGCTGAGGTGAAAAAATAAATATTTATCTCACACAGCCTATGGCGGGATAATGACTCCCGCCAAAGCAAAATTATTTCTGCAACGAATCTCTCACTTGTATTAACGTCTGAGCCAAATCTGTTCCCGCCTGCGAATAGCGAATCCCCTGCTGCACAAATTGTAACGCGACTTGCTTATTGGCCAACTGCATATAACTCTGCGCCAAAATCAAATAGACATCCGGCGCGCGGCGATCAATTCGCAAAGCGCGTTCTGCCGTAGCAATTGCACCTTGATAATTTTTGGCTTGATATTGCGCGCGTGCTTGGCTCACCAAACTTGCTGTGGCATTACTGCTAGCGACTGGAATTGGTGCGCGGGTTTGCGGAACCACTTCTGGAGTAACTGGCTCCACAGGTTTTACTGGCGACTTAACTTCTGGTGCAGGCACAGGCTCCGACTTTTCAATGACCGGCGGCACAGGTTGTGTGCTCACTTGACTTGCGCAACCCATTAACTGGGTGACAATAAAACATAAACTCACAAGCAAAAAAAATCTTTTCATTAAAACCCCAATTAATGGACTGGAACGTTCAATTCCGGCGGTTGTATAGCAGTCTCTTCAGACACCTGACGCCACTGTTCCCATGGTATCAAGTCTGCTGCTCGACCTTCCATAGTACAAACCAAGCCAGAGGGTGAATATGCGCCTAAAACAGCCATTTTATCGACAATGGCTAAAATATCTGCTTCAACAAGTGATAATTCTGCAGGCGATGTTAAATCACCCAGATAATGATTAACACTGTGCTGCTGATTATTGTGCCTAAAGAAAATCTTATAGGTTTGCCCATCTGTCACATCGACATGCTGAAAGTTGGGGAAGCTTTTAAAGCCAATCAATGTTAATTTTCTGACAAGATTGCGTATTGCTTTTTTATCCAGCGGTAACAACTTATCGTTTATGCAAACATACTTTTCGCCTTTAAACTCAGCGCGCCCCGAACCATACAGCGAAAGTTTATAGACTGGACAAAAACCATAACATTCCGTTGTCTCTAAAGTGATAAGAGTTGAATCGTCTAATGCAGCATTGTCAACATCTTGCTCATCGCCGATCAGTTCCAACCATTTGATTTTCGCTTCTACAACTGAGAACGCGAAATCGCGATGAAATTTGTAGTCGTAAGCGATCCTTAGATAGAAAAATCGCCCAATAATCAAAAGTATAATGACCAAAAAAAGATAAATAAAAATACGCTTGATAGTCATAAAATTTCTTTTACAGGTCTATTAAAAAATCTTCTGCCACCAATGTTCTTCACCACGATTTTCTTTAATGTTGCACTCAGCAGTCTCTTTTGGTTTGAAGTCGTTATGCAGCGGCAGCCACATGGCACCTTCGCATTGCTCTGCACTGAGCAGGCCAGTGTTTGCATCTATCCAATCGAAACTCACACCCTCTGGCGCTTGTTGATTAACACCTTGCGTGGGCAGCTGACGCATTAAATCTGCCCAAACTTGCAGTGCACCACTTGCACCACTTAAAGGGGTTTTAGCATTGTCATCTTTACCAACCCACACTACCGCTAAATGCTCGCCACTGAAACCCGCAAACCAACTATCGCGCTGATCGTTAGTTGTACCGGTTTTGCCTGCAAGCGGCAAAGATTCCGGGAAAGAATTGTACACGCTACGCCCCGTGCCCTCACGCAACACAGCTTGCAATGCATGCTGTAATTCAAACGTGCTTTGCACCGAAAAACGTTGGTCTAATTCTATAGGATAACGCTTAAGCGGCTGACCTTCGGCATTTAACACTTCACGAATAGCGCGTAGCGGTGTGTAAACGCCCTCTGCTGCAAGAGTGTGATAGATACCAGTGACTTCCATAGGCGACATATCAACCGCGCCAATTAATATAGAAGGTACTTGTGGAATATCACCACTATACCCAGCAGCTTTAACCGTTTTAATCACTTCTTTAACCGTAAGCTGCATACCTAACCGCACGGTCGCTTGGTTTTCTGAATGCGCCAGCGCGCGATAGAGCGGCATATTACCGTGGCTTTTATTATCGGCATTTTTAGGTTCCCAGAGTTTACCGTCGCCACCTTTGATACTCACTGGATCATCGCTAATCAAGGTACCGAGATGATAAGTTTGCGGTTGATCCAGCGCTGCTAAATACACAAAAGGTTTCATTAAGGAACCGATTTGCCGACGTGCATCCAGCGCGCGATTTAATCCGGGATAGCGCGGATTTTTATCGCCAATTAATGCAAGAATTTCACCGCTGCCCACCGAGGTCACAATCATGCCAGCTTGTAATTCTTTTATTTTGTATTGTTTTTCAAGCTTGGTAATACGAGTTGCCACTGCATTTTCTGCCAGGCGTTGCACCATAGGAGCGATAGTTGTAAATATACGCAAACCTTCTGCACGTAAATCTTCTTCTTTATAATCCTGTTTTAATTGACGCCTTACTAGATCAACAAATGCAGGGTAATTAATTAAGCTGTTATCAGTTTCTGCTGCCAAGCCTAAAGGCGATGCCTGAGCGATTTTAAATTGCTTATCGTCAATTAAGTTTTCTTGATGCATTACATCCAAAACAAGATTGCGGCGTTTTTTTGCACGTTCCGGATTGCGCCAAGGATTATAAAAAGAGGCACCTTTCACCAAGCCAACGAGCAAAGCCACTTCTTGCGCATTTAATTCAGCAACGGGTTTACGAAAATAATGTTGCGCCGCCAAACCGAACCCATTAATTTCGCGGGAACCGCTACGGCCTAAATAAACTTCGTTAATGTAAGCTTCTAAAATTTCTGACTTGGTGTAATGCAATTCCAATAAGACCGACATAATGGCCTCAGGAATTTTGCGCGCCATAGTCTGTTCTGAGGTGAGATAAAAATTTTTGACCAATTGCTGCGTAAGCGTGCTGCCACCTTGAACCACTTCGCCTTCGCGAGTATTTACCCACATGGCCCGCAAAATGGCCTCCGGCGATACGCCGTGATGCTCTAGAAAATGTTTATCTTCAACCGCTAATAAAGTTTCGCCCAAGAGCGGCGGCAATTGATCGAGTTTAACGAGCACACGGTCTTCAATATTGTTAGGGTAGATGCCGCCAATTTCTTCTGGCTCCATACGCACTAAAGGTAATGACTCGCCCTTGGCATCCATTAGCGATGCAATTCTGCCATTGTCAATTCGCACGCTGAAACGCTGCGGCTCTTCGCGTTTATCCCAAAAATCAAAACCGCGCGTTAATATTTCATAAGTCACTTCAGCACTACTAGCGGCGCGGCGCGACATTTGACCCGATGCAGCAACAGTTGCAGTACTGCGATAACCCAGCGCCTCTAATTCTTTTTCAAATAAAACTGGGGTAAGAGGTAAACCCTCATAAAGTTCTAGCGGACGCGAATAGACCCGCGCGGGCAGCGCCCATTTCTTGCCTTCAAATTTTTCGCGCACTACCTTATCGAGATACAAGCTCCACACGCCTAAAATCAGCGCACACAAGAGACTAAACGCCACGAACAGCAATAGAACCAGCTTCCAATTAATGTGGAATGATCCAGAATCAGGAGATTTTTTACCGCGACTTAGAAAACGACGTTTGGTCATTAATAGAATCCAACAGGGGGATAAATTCAATAGTTAAGGAAAGTTGAACATTTTACGGGTTCAATATGCCTTTATCGAGTCAAACCTTTTCAGCATAATGCACCACCTCACAATTCGTTCACACAAGGTTTACCCCATGAGCAAGCAATATCACATTTATGGCATAGGTGCCGCCCTCGTCGATACCGAAATCACCCTGAGCGATGCCGATCTCGCCACCATGAAGGTAGATAAAGGCGTTATGACTCTAGTGGATGAAGCGCGCCAACGCGAGCTTATCGCACATTTGTCACAGCATTTAGTCGCCTCCAAAAAAGCCAGCGGCGGCTCGGCGGCCAATACCATTATCGCCGCCAGCTATTTTGGCTGTAATAACGTTTACTCCTGCAAGGTAGCTGACGATGAAAATGGTCATTTTTACATCAACGATATTAAAGCCGCCGGCGTTACCTACCCCGCGCACATTACCCCACCAGCCGGTACCACGGGTAAATGTTTGGTCATGATTACACCTGACGCTGAACGCACTATGAATACTTTTTTGGGTATCAGCGAAACCCTGTCAGTCGCTGAGCTAGATGTCGCCGCCATTGCCCAATCACAATTCGCCTATATCGAAGGTTATTTAGTAACCTCACCCACCGGCCGCGCTGCCGCCATAGCTTTGCGTGAACATGCCGAAGCTAATAACACCCGCACCGCACTCAGCCTTTCAGACCCAGCCATGGTGCAATTTTTCCGCGATGGTTTAGTAGAGATGATTGGCGCGGGTGTCGATATTTTATTTTGTAACAGCGATGAAGCCATGGGTTTCACCCAAACTGAAACACTTGCAGCTGCAGCAGAAGCGCTAAAGAAATTCACCAAACATTTCGCCATTACCTGCGGTGCGGACGGCGCATTATTATTTGATGGCAGCCAGCTAATTCAAGTTGCAGGCCATAAAGTAAAAGCTATTGATACCAATGGCGCAGGTGATATGTTTGCCGGCGCATTTTTGTATGCCATAGCGCAAGGGAAGGATTATAAAACCGCAGGCGATTTTGCGAGTTTGGCGGCAAGTAAAGTGGTATCGCAATTTGGGCCACGCTTAAAAGCAGAGCAGCACAAAGAATTACTTTCACACTTTAAGGTTTAATCTCTTAAACATCTACAAACAATAATGATTGCGTGCCGCGCAACCATTATTGTTTATTTACTGGAGCCTTTTGTTAAATACTGTGCATTAATACAAGCGATAAGTCATTTATATTAATTATTCCTCACCTCTATCATAATTCTTTCTACTTGCTTGGTGGCTGTTGTTAACTGGGAAATATCCGGATTTACATTCCCATCCCTGCCCGAATGATGTCCATGTCCAATCAACTGCATTACATAGATGGGCTGCTTGCTTTTTAAATCGATAATTGCTTCATAAACAACTGAAGGCTGCGCTGAAAAACCATTGCCAGAATAAACGGGATCATCAGGAAAACGGTCACTGGAATAAAATGTATTGAAGTCAAAAGATTCATTGATTTCAAATCTGATTCTAAATTGATCAGGTAAACTGGATAACGCCCGCGTGTTTAATAAAAAACTTTCAAGGATAGTCGCACCAGCATAGGCATCTAACACTGGCGTACTTTTTTCAGGCACAAAAGCACCAGTGCGTGATTGCAACCCAAGCGCATGTAAAAATACCGGTAGCGACTCTGGACGAACACGATCATTCTTACTGGTCGGATCCCATTGATAATCAAAAATAGCGTCCTCATTTTCACCACTGTCAAAAGGGTTTTCGGTAAATACACGCTGCGGATCTTTTTTAGTAACTTTATTGGAAAAACCATTACTACCTAGCTTGCCGGTTACATATAAAGGTTGAATAAACTTACCATCCAACGTTTCCAACCATATTGCATATTGCGGCCACTTAAAATACGGGCCTTTACGAAACTCAATAAGAAATTCCGCCCCTAAGGCCTGCGCAGGTTTTATCTGCCGGACTTTGAATATCCGTTCTTCATCCTGTGTTACCGCCACAGCAGAACGGGTTTTCTGCCCCCATACATAAAGTTGTTTGAAAGGAGGAAGTTGAAAATAAGCACCCATCAACAAGATGCCGAACAGGCTGGCACAAATCCAAGGTAGCCAATACCGCCGCTTGTCTTTTGGTCGGGTAAGGTAATGCTTAAGGGGCTTAAAGTTGCTTTTAATATGCCAGCTTAAGAGCAGAATGATCCAAAAGCCGAAAATGGTATGCATTAACGCCAACCAATCTTGATGTGGCGTTACAAACATTAACACAGATGTAAACACCGTAATGGCCAGCGCCAGAAACAACGATAAACTGATAAGAGCTCGAGAATTGATACGCGAAGACATAGTGCAATCCAGATGAAGAAAAGATTGCAATGTGTTCAAGTCAGAGCTGACATGCCAATAAAACTTTATGAAATTTTATGAAATTGCTTGTTTTTTGATCCAATTGATACCAACAGCGCTGGGGATATGTTTGCAGGTGCATTTTTGTAGTTGATGATTCAATACCCTTAAACCTAACCTGAGTTAAAGATGTAAAAATCATACAACCAAGTGCACGCAATACTTTAACCATTTACTCTTTAACACAACCCAGTCAAACCAAAACACTTGATGTGCGACTACGATGAGCCAAAAAACAATTTGATAGCTCAGCTTCCGCGTTTTATGCCTAAACACCTGTTGTGCCAGCAACGCCCCCACCCAACCGCCTAGCGACTCAAAAAAATGCAAGTTGGCTTCAGGTATACGGCGCGAGTTATTCTCAGCCTTTTTCTTATCAAGCCAATATAGAAAGAACGCAATAATGCTTGCGATGATATACAAGCTTAAAATCCACGACTCGTTTTGCTTCTTAAAAAGCGCTATAACGCCCAGTGATGGCAATATAAGTAATGCACAAAATAATACTAGTTTAAACCACACATTTTGAAATCTAGATTCTGTTCTATTAACGTTATTAGGTTGAGTGGCTGAGGGCCGCCTACGCATATTAGGATTATCAATGGTCAGCTCCATATGCCTAACATGTTCTGCGACTAATCTTCCCTGAGCATCTTTTTTTTGCAGATAAAACACTTGGTCACCAATCTGCGGGCGACAATCACCGCGCACAGCAGATATATGGAAAAATACATCGGCGGTGTTGTCGCTTTTAATTAATCCAAATCCCTTTTCATCACTCCACTGTTTTATCGTTCCTGAAAATTCTCTTGTCATAAATAGCATCCTATTTTTTCGTTAGGTCGTCTTTTTAGTTTGCGCAGAATATCTACTCATCAACCTAGAGTTAAAGCAATCCTTTCATACCATTAGTGCTCAATTTTATCGTCATTTTTTATGTTAATTATCTGACTTTTTAGTAGTACCTGTACAAAAACAGTGCACGATGTAAGCACTTGCTTACCTCAAGAGCTGCGCTATGCTTAAAGCACAAAGATCACGCCTATTCATGACAGTTTTTTGAGGTTTTCCATCATTATTTATTGTCTCGCACTGGCTAAAGGAATACTCCATGGCCACCTTGCCTAAACTAAGCAACTCTCACATTCATAATCGCAAACGCCACTGCTTGCGATTAGTGGTTGCCTGCACGTGTTTGATAAGCCAAATGCTGCAAGCAGCTTCAGATTCACGCGAACTGCTCGATATGAGCCTTGAAGAGTTGCTTCAAGTATCTGTAACAGGCAGCCATATCAAACGTGCGGATACCTCTAGCGCTAAATCCCTCAGCGTTATTGATCGCGAAACTATAGCGCGCTCTGGCGCCACATCAACTGAAATACTGCTACAACGTTTGGCGTTTTCGGCAGGCTATGCCGGCAATCAAACCAACGCCTATTGGGCCGCGAATGGCAATGGCAGCACCCATGTCAACTTGCGTGGGCTTGGCATAGGCCGCACACTCGTACTGCTCAATGGTCGCCGTCTTGCCAATGGCGGGACTGGTGCCAATGCTGCTGTCGACCTCAATAGCATCTCGCTCACCACTATCGATAGAATTGAAATCCTAAAAGACGGCGCTTCCGCCATTTACGGTGCCGATGCCGTTGCAGGTGTGGTAAATATTATTACCCGCACCGATCTTGTCGGCGTTGAAGCCTCAGTGCGAGCGGGTGAAAGTTTTGAGGGCGATGGCAATAATCGCTCAGCAGATGTGAGCTGGGGTGGCAACAGCGAGCGCGGTACATTGATGTTCAACTTAAGCCACTCGGCCAATGACGAAGTCAATATGGCTGATCGCGCGCCCTGCGGGTTAGGTGAATCTGACCGGCAACTTATCTGCGTTAATAGCGGCAATACCATTGGCGGCCGTGCATTACTGGCCGACGGTCAGCGCGTTAACTTCAATCAAGTCTTAGGCGGCAATGGCAATTTCTTTGAGCCCTATTCTGCGGCAAAACACAACTTCAATCCCAACCCCTATTTGAACGCAGTAAACCCAATAGAACGCACCGGCCTGAATGGTTTTGGCAGTTTGATAATGAGTAATGCCCTGAGCGCCTTTGCCGAGTTGAGCTACAGCGAGCGCCATTCGCAACAACTCGCATCGCCCGGTGTTATAGGGCTCAATCGCGCCATCAATATTCCCGCCAGCAATCCCACTAATCCTACCGGGCAGGATTTATTGCTGCAGCGCCGTCGTTTATTAGAAGCTGGCCCACGCCACTTTTTCCAAGATGTTGAGAGCTTCGATAGCGTCATAGGCCTCAAGGGTAATTTGCAGGACAATTGGGATTGGTCGGCTGCTATTGATTATCGCCGCAACACAGGGCGAAATAGAGAGACGAATATCGCCAATCTGGATCGCGTGGATAACACCCTGAACACCAGCAAGTGCAGCAATACCCAAGGTGCCGCCATCCCCTGCGCAGATTACTTAGGCTACGGCGACCTCACTCCCGCCGTCATCGATTATTTAATGATGACTATCCAAGATAAGGGTGGCAATGAACAAAAAGGCTTTAGCGCCAACATTACTGGACAAGCTTGGGAGCTAAACGCAGGTAAAGTGGCAGTAGCAGCAGGGCTTGAAATTCGTGCGGATCATGGTTGGCGCGAACCAGATCCTATGGTCGTAAAGGGTAGCGCTAATACTAATATGCAAAAATCGACCGATGGTAAATTAACCGCCCACGAAGCCTTTGCCGAATTGAATGTACCTCTGCTGAAACAACAAGCTTGGGCAGAATCATTATCACTGAGTAGCGCGATTCGCCATTCGGAATATGATCTCTTTGGTGGTGTTAATAACTACAAACTGGGAATCAATTGGCAAGTGGTGAGCGAATTAAACTTCCACGCCAATTACGCCACAGCGTTTCGCGCACCCAATGTGCCAGAATTATTTGCCGGTAATTTCAACCAAAATCTCAATGCGATAGATCCCTGCAACAATTGGGATAAATTGCCCGCAACATCAGAAACTTACCGTAACTGCCAAGCCGAAGGTGTTCCTATCGGTTTCCAGCAATTAGCACCCAGTATTCTTACCACCTTAGGCGGCAACACCAAGCTCAAACCAGAGCGAGCCAAAAC
>CAUOQW010000050.1:0-9300 GCA_963506825.1 uncultured Cellvibrio sp. | reverse complement strand
GTATAAATGATTATTTGGAAAAATTTGGCTTAAAAGGTAAAACGGAATTTATTAATGGCGAATTCACCACCATAAAGTTATCTGATGGTCAACGTCGGCGTCTAGCGCTTTTAGTTGCATTACTCGAAGACAAAGATATTTATGTATTCGACGAGTGGGCAGCCGATCAAGATCCGGAATATAAAAAATTATTTTACACCGAAATACTGCCATCCATTAGAGCGTTAAATAAATTAGTCATTGTCATTACTCATGATGACAGATATTTCAACTGCGCAGACGAGTTAATTTTCATGAACGAAGGAGAAGTAGTCCGTACCGATCAAAAGACTATATAAAAATTGATAAGCAATTACGCTATAGAGTTTTAAATAACCTTTAATGTATTGTACTAGCCTAGACTTGACCTGAGACTTCTGCTTGGAAGAAGAGAGTTACCAGTTTTGAAATGAGTGTTGAACTCTTAATCAAAACTAACAAGGCAACTCTGATACCAATCCCATTATTTGCTAGCTAAGTTTGGCGAATGACTTCATGGCATCAATATGCTCATGGAGTATTTCTTTCCATGTGTTACTTGAACGCTCCTGCCAAGCATTTAATTGAGGTGTTAATAAATGCACAACAAACTTATCTCCTACAAACCGAATACTCTGCGATTGAGGGTGGTAATGAACACCATCTGTTAGATTAACAAATGCATTCCACTGCTGCTCTTTTACATAAAGATCTAACATAGTCATATGAACGAAACAATGATCACCCAATGTATCGTGCTGTATCATTCCGTACCCTGAAAATATTTTGTTAGCATCCAGAATACCTACTGCAGCAGGTGGAGTCTCTACGATAGAAGGTGTGGAGCCGCAACTTTTTATTGCTATGACATAGGTGTCTTTATCCCCATAAAGCAACTTATAGTAGATGCTCCAATTTAAGTTCATATAGAGAAATAAATGTACACCCCGCCAATGTCGTGACTTATCAATCAGAATTTGTCCACTTTCAATTTCATATTCACCCACCTCAGGCTCTTGGATGCCATATAAAAGATGAATGTGTTTTCTTTGATCGGGCCCAGTAAAAATGGGGCCGTGCTTATAACGCCACAAATCTTTCCAAAAAAGCGCACCGGTTTGTTTATATTCTTTTAGCTCAAATAAATAGCTTGGGTTTCTAATTGGAATATTGTCGCAATCAAGAAATAGCACTTCTTGAAATTTTGAGCATGCAATCGCCATTGCCTTACTTTGGTATCCTCGTTTTTTAACTGTTTTGAGCTCGGGATATAAATCAAGATTATTACACTCGACATTAAATGTTTCTAAAAGCTTGATTGCTTCCTCTGTCATTTCATCAGCATCAGCATAAAACCACTCCACCGGAAGATCACAACCTTGCGCACGAATGGTCTTGATAATCGCTAAGCCTGTGCCGTACAGGCGATCACCGCCGCCACAAATTACTATGCCGCGACCACTGCCCCTGTTAACACAGGAATATTCAAAAATACCTTCTTTGATATCCTGAATATTTTTTTGTTCCTGTTGGTACAATTTCCCTGAGGCCCTAAAATAATTTCGCCATTTATTATCTGCACGCCCTTTCGGTGAAACATAGCGATATAACAAATGGCAAATGCGCTCTTTATGATCGTGCAAAGTCATCTCTCGTAAATCTTGCAAAGCCAACTTTGCTACCTTTATATTCCTTTGTAACTCCTGCAAAGTCTTCATTTATATTTTCCCAATCAATATCAAAATTTAAATTAAAAATTATTGTTACTTTGAATTGGCTCATCACCAATACGAGTCCAACGATAAGTTAAAGGAAAATTTGAAAAATAATAGCTTCCGTTATTCATAGATCCCGTAAATTGCGACCCCATATATTTTGCCTGAAATTCATTTCCATTTTTAAATACAAACTTTAAGCGCCTAATATGTGCAAATTTAAAGTCCGCTAAATTATCAAAAGCCTTAACACATTCATCATAATGAACAACAATTTGCCCAAGAATATTCGTGCATTCATAACTTACAATATCGCCGTTTACATCTTGAAACCAATAGCCCCCAACCACACCAGTAACACGTTTATCTTTATGAAAAGTTAAATCGTATTCATGCGATCCGTTGGGCAACGGGCTAATACTAATGAATTTATATCGCCCGGGTAATGTTGACTCTTCAATTACAGGAAGATCATCGTAAATCAGGTCACGAATCCTGTATGTATTGGTATAGTTTTTATCTGGCATACTGTATAGCACTTGATAACCGCCATTTATTTTTTGTACAGCACGAACTTTTATGTCGCCTGTATTTTGAAAATGAAGTGTTAAAACCCCGTCTTCAGTCTTACTCCAAGTGAATGGTTTACTCTCCGCCGGAACATTCGTAAAGGGTAAGCTATAGCTTAATGCTCCTTCAGTCCCTGAAAAGAACTGTAATTCATTACCAGCGTTAGCATTATCGAATTTTGCTTCCATATTTATAAATAGTTTACTATTTAAAGGCGTGGGGAAATTTGGTAAAAAACTCTTGATTAACGCAACTACCGTTGATTTTTTTTCAACTTGCTCATAATCATTTAGTTGAACAGATGCAGGATCTATATTTGTAGGAATTTGTACTTTTCGATGAATTTCATAAAACAACGTATACTCATTATTGGCAGTCGCAGATAAACCAACATTTTCATACCATTGTTTTACCGTGAAAGTTTTATAGCCCAAAGAGGTTAAGAACTCTTGTTCAGTGTCCACAGATAGACTTTCACTATTTTGAAAACTTATTCGGCGCTTGTTAGAGGCATAAGAGCTTGCAATGACAGTTATTGGGCTCTTAAAATCGTCAAGTCTAATAGACATATTCCCATTAGCAATGTTTCCTACAACAGGGGTGTCAAATACTTTATTATTGGCATGCATTAAAAACAGTTCCCCAGAAGAAAACTGTGCAGTATCTATTTCTTTTTGCTTATAACGACTTGTAGTTGTTTTGTCAGCAATGCCATCTAGATTTTGATCGAATCGTACCCACCAGGTCGCATCAAAAATAGAATTTCCTTTCGCTTCTATAGTAACCGACTGAACAACTGGGCACTGACTCAAAGGACGCTGCATGCAAGATGCATTGACTACACTCAAACTTATCAAACCATTTGTCTGCATCTTCCAATAAAAAATATTTACCAGCTTTCCTGATTCAAAAATTCGTCCTGTTTGCAAGGATATATTGAAAGGAGCCTCTGTTGGTGAGGCAAAAAATTCAAATGAAGGACTTGCTGAGTCTTCTGCACCCCAATAGCCAACTAATTGCTGATCCTTGGCGCTAACAATGGGAATTTCTGTAACTGAATTGACCGTTTTACCTCCACCACCACATCCGGTGAGTGTAAGAATTAATAACGATACGAATAAAGGCTTTATCCAATTCATATAAATATTTTTCTCAATTAAATTATTATTAATTTAAGACTGGAGAGTAAACGCTATTGGCTTGATCCAACTGAGCATTTAGATCCTCAATATCCTTTCGCGACAACAAACCTGAACTTTCTTTGAGCTTTAATCCAGAGATTAAATAATCGTAAACAATCTCCGCGTAACTCTGGCTTGCCTGATAAAAATCATTTTGAGCATTTAGAACATCAATAATATTTCTTACTCCTTGCTCATAACCATTTTTTGCATAGACCAAAGCACTTTCACTCGAAGCTATTGCTGCTTTTCTAGCTTTAACGGCAGCCACATTCGCAATTACACTTAAATAAATTGAATGAGTTTCTTGTGCGACCTCTCGTACACTATTTTTGCTGTTATCAAGAGATTCCAAGTAACGATAATTAGCTTCTCTAGCCGACGCAGACAAATTGCCGCCGCTATATAGCGGCACGGTTAATCGTACAGACGCAGTTAAGCCTTTATTGAGATAATCATCTGGGACTGTATCACTAAATCGTCTATCATCATTACTTCCAGAAAAATTTAAACTTCCCGTAACTTTAGGCAAATACTCAGTTGCTTTAGATCGTGAATTTTCATAAGCCTGCTGAGCTGTTAATTTACTCAAATTAATTTTAATGTTATTGCTACTTGCTGCTTCAGCCCATTTTTTAAAATCCATAGGATCGGGTAATTTGGCATTAAAATTTACGGGAAGCGTTGCTAATTCAGTATGCATCTTTCCTGTTAGCACCTGAACAAGATCGAAACATATACTTAAATTATTTTTTGCAATAATTGTATCCGCTACTGCCGCATCAAGTCTTGCTTGAGCTTCCAACACATCAGAGTGTCTTGCTAAGCCAACATTAAACTTTGTATTAGCTGATTGTAATTGGGTACGATATGCTTCTTCAGCGGCTTGGGTTGCCGTTAATTTTGATCCGGCTTTTAAAGTTTGCAAATAAGCATTTGCGGTGCGCATCAATAATGAATTCTTTGCATCTTCGAATTGTAATACTGCAATTTTTTCAGTTAGCTTTCCGGATTCATATTGATGTAACGCTGAAATATCCAAGATGGGCTGTGTTAAGGAGATACTTAATCCCGGCCCTTGCCTTTCTTGTACCAACTCGTTTTTAACCGCGAATGGGTTAGATGATTCAATGTCTGTTTGTGTTTTTGAATATTGCCAACTTCCCTCAAGATTCACCTTTGGCATTAACAACGATTTTGCGATTAGCTTTGTCTCCTGACTCGCCAATAGCGCTGATTGCGCTGATTTAAAACTATAGTCATTCTCAAGTGCCAAGTCATATATTTCGAGCAGTGACTCGGCATGCACTTGACTGGCAAATAGCGAACAAACAAAAGTTACCCATATAGACTTCTTCACTCATTACTTCCTCATTATTAGTACTCAGTGCACAGAATATACTTTCCATTTAGAGCGGGCAGTTTAAGCTATCCAAAAGGACATTTCATCGTAGAAATTTTGTTTAGATTTGTAATGATTCGGCAGCCAATCTTCTACATCCAACCAAGATTGAATAACAATAAAATAACCGAATTCCAGTTCGGAATTATTGAAGAAATGCTGGTAATCGTATTTCCTTGGCAGCTTATAGGCGCTGTTTGCATGCCATATTGAACTCTCGAAATCCAAAATGTAATTGCAAGACACCAAACTATGGGTTTTTTTCAATAAGTTCTCCGCGCTCAAAAATGCAAAGTAAAGCCCATACTCTGTCCACCCTGTATTGTCAGCTAATACATCACACCAATTGCGATTTTGAAAAGACTCCAATCGAATCAATAAAGCCTCAACATTGTCTGTATCAAGAATTACCGGAGTTTCCCCCAAGAAATTATCCAATAATTCTAAATTCTGTTGATAACCTAATAAGATGCTGGACGCACTGTAACGCGCGCGCTTTATTGCGCACTCTCGTTCCACAAAATCGCTGTTGTAAATCCGAGTAAAATCATCCTTAGTTTCAATATTTAGTGCAGGGAGATTATTGACTAAAAAGTTCTTATACGAAGATTTTTTTATACATATAACATCGCTATCAAAAACGATATAGTGCTTAGTTTTCACAATTTTGTAGGCAGCCAACTTAATCGCTTGTTGAATATACCATCCAGCAATACCTAGTTTTTCGTTGGTGAAATTTTTAATAGTCGGTATTAACGATTTTTCTGATATGACTTTATATTTTTTACTATCAGTCAATGAACGTAAAATGTCTTCTATAGGTAGGCATTCATTATCTGGACAGATAATTATAAACTCACATAAATCATCCTGATTAAAATTTGCAAGAAATGAATTCAAAAACAGCTTTAATCTACTAGCTGCATCTACATTTACTGATTCTCTCCACGCATTAGAGCTAGCGGCTTTTTCGATTAAAATACATGGCATAATACATGTTATTTTTCCTGATTTTGAGATTTTATTCATGCCCATTCCTTATCTGTATTAAATTTATAATCACACGATATAAAGCGTATATTCGCACGACACATAGAATTATGCCATATCCATTATGGTTAATTTATAACCCTATTGTTGTGACTAAAAATCCTTTCGTTGTACACTACACACTCCCTCAATAATCATAATAAATATCTATGCATAGCCCTTTTGAAGACTCACCTGGAAATGTATTGCCGCTCGCCCTCAGCGATGAGGCAGCCTATATTCATCCCAATAAATCAGATCAGGCGCATAAACTTTTGCTGCTACTAGCAGACCTTTCAAGCCAGAAACGTCATGGTGTATTAAGTGGCCAAAATGCTGGTCATTCAATTCAATTTAATGACCCTGAATGCATCATGGGATACCAACACAATTTTCAAAGAATCATTAATGTCACTGGCCAAACCCCTGCAATTTTGAGCGTTGACTACGAGCATGATCAATACACGCCACCAGAATGCTTAAGCACTACCAACAAGAAACTTATTGAACACGCAAATCTTGGCGGAATAATTACCATCAATTGGTCGCCACTAAGCCCTTGGCTAAATGATGGACTTGATTTAGCCAATGCCCGTGGCTCTTGGCTAGATGCACGCACCCCTACCGCCGGAGGCAATGCCAACTTTATTGCACTCCGCGATTTATTAGACCCGCTATCGCCTATTCATGAGGTATGGCTACGCAAGCTTGATCATATTGCTAATGCATTAGACGAGTTGAATCGCTCAAAGGTTGCAGTGCTATGGCGACCTATGCAAGAAATGAACGGTAATTGGTTTTGGTGGGGGGCAAGCTATTCTGATGAATATGCAGCACTATGGCGTCATATGCATCAGTATTTTACCGATGTAAAAAAGCTTAATAATTTATTGTGGGTTTATTCGCCCGCAGGTTTTAGCATTCAAGCAACAGATACTATCTTAGGTTCAATGTGTCACTATCCTGGTGACGATCTAGTCGATATTATTGCTCCAACATCCTATTCCGATGATTTACTTATTAAAGATTACGAAAATCTAAGTAGTGTTAATAAGCCGATAGCTTTGGCAGAATATGGTCCTGCAGCCTCTGGTCCAACACAGATACCCTATTTAATAACTGCAGCTCCCACTTTTAATGCTCAAATATACGCTCAACGATTAAAACAAAACTATCCTCGCATTGCCTACTGGGTTAGCTGGAATAGCTTTTACTCGGGAGAAGAAAATAAGATATATAAATATTCACTGGCAGATTGTAAAAACACTACAGAGTTATTTGCCCATGAATATGTCATTTCGTTAAATAATCTCGCAAGACTTAAAGATTGAATGCGGTCAATTTTTTAGCAGTTTGATCTTTAAGTCATCTCGCTCTAGACTCAGCATCACAAAAAAGCCTTGGAGAACCTTAATGACTCTTAACGCGATGTCGATGCATTTGGACGCTGAGCCCTTAGTGGGTATCACCAAACGGAACGCCTGAATCAACTTCAAATCTTACGCGTGTTACATGCTGCACAACAATGGCCATCGGCCAATTAAATAGCAACGAAAACTCCATACCCCTAGAGGTACCCATGGACGATAAAACATTACAAAGTCTGAAAGCGGTTTTTACCGCAAGCCCAACAGCGGATCTAGCGCAAATTATTGCGCTGCAACTTGCCCAGCGCGGTGAGCTTGATGAGCTGGAAAATTACTTACGCCATTTAACAACCACAATTGTTGGTGAAGATGGCGAGCTGCTTGGCGAGGCAGCGCTTAAGGCTGGGGCTTATGCCAATGCCTTGCAATTTCTAAATACTGACGAGCCAAGCCATGTACAGCTGATTATTCGCTGCAAGCTTGAGTTAGGTGAACTAGAAACAGCACAAGCGCTTTATAAAAAACTGCTGCAAACAAACCCGCAGTGCGAATCAGCTGAGCTTAACCGTCGGTTAAAATTATCGGCGGAAAAAGAGCCGGTGAAATTGCGCGTGATTGAAAAAGCAGAGCCCACCGAAAGTTTTGAGCTGTTGCAATTTAAACGCCCCACTACCAACTTTTCTGATGTGGTTGGTTTGGAGGACGTTAAAAAGCAAATCCATAAAAAAATTATTTTGCCCTTCCAAAAGCCATCACTCTTTCAGCGTTTTAAAAAGAAAGTCGGCGGCGGAATTTTGCTCTATGGCCCGCCGGGTTGCGGCAAGACTTTATTGGCACGCGCGACCGCGGGCGAATGTAAAGCGAATTTTTTTAATATTGAAATCTCTGATGTACTGGATATGTACATTGGCGAATCTGAACAAAAACTCCACGCCATTTTTGAAAAAGCACGTAATGAAACACCCAGCGTTATTTTCTTTGATGAGTTGGAAGCACTGGCGGGAAAACGCGAGCACACCCGCAATAGTTCTCAGGCCAATACCGTCAGCCAATTTTTAACCGAGTTGGATGGCTTTGCGCAAAATAATGAAGGGGTATTAATTTTAGGTTCTACCAACGTGCCTTGGGCATTGGATTCCGCATTTTTGCGCCCCGGCCGCTTTGATCGCATGTTCTTTGTACCGCCACCAGATAAAGTTGCGCGTAAATCTATTCTTGAACACCATATGAAAGATCGCCCTAATGCGGGCGATATTCAGTTTGCTACCATCGCCAATAAAACTTCTGGCTATTCCGGCGCAGACTTAGCCAACCTTGTAGAAATGGCTGCAGATGAAGCAATTGATAGCACCATTGCCAGCGGTGAAGAAACGGCAATTTCTATGCAACATTTTGTGGCCGCCTTGGCAGACTCGCGCTCTTCCACTACTGAATGGTTAACCACCGCTAGAAATTATGCGCGCTATGCCAATGACGGTGGCCGTTATGATGATGTGCTGGAATTTATTAATAAACATGGGAAGTAAATTGTGACTAGCTATCGCATTATCGACGAACCCAAAGTCAAAATCGCTCAACAGCTAATTATAAATCCCATAGCGATTTTATTAGCGGCTATGTTGGTGCCTATTTTTTTGACCATTCCGCTGTACGGAAAATTTTGGCTGCCTTTTGTTTGGCTAATGGTTAATAGTTACTTCTTAGGTTCGCCCACCTTTTGGCGCGAATGCTTCTACTCCGTATTTGGCGTGCTTGCAATTGCAGGTATTTTTATTGGTTATGGTTACGGTATAAAAACCGATGCCATTACATCCCCCAATAGCCTTGCACCCTATGTAAGAGTCTTGGTCAATGCGTTCTATTTTATCGCCCTGTATTTAGTGGTGTTCACGCAATCTGTTCCATTTTCTATTTACGAGTATGTAAAACAGCAGGGCCAACATGAATAACAATTATAAATATGAACAAGTTTGGCGGCACATTTCCCATGGCCAATTACCCAGCGCTATTGAATTATT
>CAUOQW010000049.1:0-9390 GCA_963506825.1 uncultured Cellvibrio sp. | reverse complement strand
CGGACACGTCGCAGCTTGGCGCGTTGCTCAGCATTCGGCATGAGGCTCGCAATTTGTGCGGCGTTAGAAATAGGTTGTGACATGGAATTCACCCAATTAGGTAGTGGCGCGCAAATCCTAACAGCCGAAGATGACAGATTTATTACAAATCAGCCTATTTAAAATCACAAGCATATCCATCAGGTCAAACAAGCACCTAAATGATATACCCATAAAAAAACCGCTGCATGGCAGCGGTTCTTTGAGGCAATCTTGTATAGATTACTTCGTTAACTTTTCTAAGATTTTTTCTGCCAAGCCAGCTGGCAATGGGATATAACCATCGCGCTCTACCGCTTCTTGACCTTGCTTGGACAATACATACTTGAAGAACTCAAGCTGTAACTTATCCAATGGTTGGTTCGGTTTTTTGTTCACGTATACATAAAGTTGACGTGACAGTGGATAAGTACCGTCCAAACCGTGCTCAGTGTTAGCTGGAATCAACTCTGAGTATTGGGTTTTAGAGATTGGCAGTGCGCGAACACCAGAAGTTTTGTAACCAATACCTGAGTAACCTATAGCGTTGATGCCTTCAGATACGCTTTGTACTACAGAAGCAGAACCTGGCTGCTCATTGATGGTTGATTTGAAGTCACCCTTACATAAGGCTTCTTCTTTAAAGTAACCATAAGTACCTGATACAGCGTTGCGGCTGTACAGAGAAATACCGCGCTTTTCCCATGCGCCAGTCAAACCTAAATCACCCCAAGTTTTTAAATCTTTTTCGCCACCACACTTGCGGGTAGCAGAGAAGATTGCATCCACTTGAGCGATAGACAAGCCTTTGATTGGGTTATCTTTGTTTACGTATACAGCCAAAACGTCGATAGCTACAGGAACTTTAGTTGGCTTGTAACCGTGTTTAGCTTCAAACGCTTGAATTTCAGCTTCTTTCATCGCGCGGCTCATTGGACCGAAGTTCGCGGTGCCTTCAGTCAAGGCTGGTGGTGCAGTAGAAGAACCAGCGCTTTGTACTTGAATATTCACGTTAGGGTAGTGTTTTTTGAAGTCTTCAGACCACAGGGTCATCATGTTAGCCAAAGTATCTGAACCAATACTGTTGATAGCACCAGAAACACCAGAAGTTACTTTGTATTCTTGCAATTTTGGGTCTACGGCCGCTTGCACAGCAACTGAGCAAGCCATTGAGCCGATAAGTGAACCGGCAAGTGCCAATCCCTTAATAAATTTGTTAGCGTTCATTGAGCGTTTCCTTTAGGAAAGATGACGATAATTAAAGATGAGCCTGCCTCACCCTTGACGCTCAATGTAGCAAGCAAATGTGACAAGTTTATGACTACAAGCAAAAGCCCGCAAAAACTTGTCACATTTTTTAAGTCACTATTTCACCACCTTGAGCGCTGGGCGCTTAAGCGATGTCACGTTGCTCTCGCCCAATCCGCCGGGTTTGGTATTGGTGGGTTCAGGCTTGGTTGGCGGTGTTGGAGCTGCAGGTGGCTCTGGAGGAACCTCCAATTCAAACATCATGCCCTGACCGTTCTCGCGGCCGTAAATCCCCAGCACTGCACCGCAGGGCACATATATATGATTGACCACACCACTAAAACGCGCGCTGAAAGAAACAGCCTCATTGGCAATAAATAAGTCTTTTACCGCTGAGGGCGCAATATTCAAAATAATTTGGCCATCTTTATTGATGTGCTGCTGTGGCACGGCAACACCAGGCACATTGGCAAATACCACTAAGTGCGGGGTACAACTGTTATCCAGCAACCATTCATAAATGGCTCTGAGCAAATAGGGGCGATTCGATGTCATATCCATAGCAAACTCACACAAAAAAACGCTTAACGATAAGTTGTCGCGCAAAAGAAAGGGCGACCTATAGTCACCCTTTTTCACTCTTGATTCCAGAGTCGATTTGATTATAGTGAATATTTAGCCAGAACTCTTTATTCAAGAAGTAAGCACAGGCCGCAAATATCAAGATAAAGAACAATACGCGCTTGCCCATATCTTCACGTTTAACCGCACCCGGCTCAGCCAAATAGGTCATGAAATTAACTAAATCATAAGCCGCTTGGTCAAACTCTTCCTTCTTCATGGTGCCTTTGATTGAGCCTTCAACCAAACCACCACAATGCTCGTCTATTTCTAACTCACCAATAGTATTGCGCGCTGCATGACCATGGTGATTAAGTTTTGGACCAGGGCCACACTCAAGTAAACCTTGCGGGCCAATCAAAACATGCGGCATACCCACGTTAGGGAATACACGGTTGTTTACCCCCCATGGGCGCGCGTCATCTTTGTAGAAGTTACGCAAGTAGGTGTAAACCCACTCAGGTGAACGGACGCGAGTAACCAAACTCAAATCTGGCGGTGCAACACCGAACCACACTTTCGCCTGCGCTGGACGCATAGAAATCTCCATCAATTGACCCAAGCGTTGGCCACCTAAAACCAAGTTGCCTTCCATCAATTCTGGAGGAATTTCCAAGTCTTCCGCAACACGCCCAAAGCGTGAATATTTAGCAGAGTGACAACCCATGCAGTAGTTGGTGAAAAACTTAGCACCGCGCTGCAAGGATTCTTTGTCTTTTAAATTGGGCTCCATCTTGTCGCAAGGGATAGCACCACAATCGAAACTGCCCGTGCTCGCCACCGCTTTAATTGGAACAATCATCAAGATTAAGAACAATGCCAAACCACCCAATACGATATGTAATGGTAAGCCTTTAGCTTGCACACGTTCTGGCTCTACCAACACGTGATCACGCGAGGCCAATACAGGCAACACCGCAAAAATCACTGTTAAGAATGCACAGAATACTAGGAGCAATGCAGGCACGTCGGCCTTAATGTAACTGAAGGTCATAGCCGCGAAAATAACCGCAAACACACCACACAACACCCACGAAAGCTTCGATTTTGCTTTGGCCAAATCTGGCGTTGTCCACACAGGCATAGTCACAAAGTAGGCAAAGTAAAAGGTGGTAGCAATTTGCGATAATAAGGTACGGCCTTCAGTAGGTGCTTGCACACCTAAGTAACCCAGCACTACGAACATTGCCGCGAAGCTCATCAACATAACGCGCGCAATCCAACCGCGATAACGGATTGATTTCACTTTGCTGCGATCCAACCAAGGCAATACGAACAGAATCGCAATCGCCGCCGCCATAGCTACAAAGCCAAGGAACTTGGCGTTCAAAGGGCCGATTTCCATGGTTACTGCACGAAGTACCGCATAGAAAGGTGTGAAATACCAAACCGGCGCAATGTGTGTTGGTGTCTTAAGATTGTTTGCTTCTTCGAAGTTGGCTTTCTCCAGGAAGAAACCACCCATCTCAGGCATAAAGAACAACACAAAACAGAACACAAACAGGAATACGCTGATACCTACAAGATCATGCACCGTGTAGTACGGGTGGAAAGGAACGCCGTCTAAAGGAATACCGTTTTCATCTTTGTACTTTTTGATTTCAACGCCGTCCGGGTTGTTAGAACCAACATGCTTATCGTGCAAAGCCAAAATATGCATAACAACCAAGGCCAACAACACGATGGGCAGAGCCACAACATGCAAGGCAAAGAAACGGTTTAGGGTGATGCCAGAGATCAAGTAGTCGCCGCGAATCCATTGCACCAAGTCTTCACCAATCACAGGAATAGCGCCGAACAAGGAAACGATTACTTGCGCCCCCCAGTAGGACATTTGACCCCAAGGCAATACATAGCCCATAAAGGCTTCAGCCATCAGAACCAGATAGATCGTCATACCGAAAATCCACACTAATTCGCGTGGAGACTTGTAAGAGCCGTACATCAAACCGCGGAACATATGCAGGTACACAACCACAAAGAACGCAGATGCGCCAGTGGAGTGCATGTAGCGCAGTAAATCGCCGTACTCTACATCGCGCATGATGTATTCAACCGACGCGAATGCACCTTCTGCCGTTGGCGTGTAGCTCATTGTCAACCAAATACCGGTAACCAATTGGTTAACCAGTACCAACAGCGAGAGCACGCCAAAGAAATACCAAAAGTTAAAGTTTTTGGGCGCATAGTATTTACCCATGTGGGTATCCCATGCTTTTTGTACGGGGAGGCGATTATCAACCCAGCCCCATAGACCTGCTAACTGATTTACAACCCAATTCATCTTATGCCCCTTGGTCTTCGCCGATGATAACTACGCTTTCGCTCTCGTAATAATGCTTAGGCACCTCGAGATTAGTCGGAGCTGGAACACCTACATAGACTCGGCCAGCCAAATCGTACTTAGAACCATGGCATGGGCAGAAGAAGCCGCCTTGCCATTTTTCACCACCTAAATCGGCAGCGCCAACGTCTGGACGATAAAGCGGTGAACAGCCCAAATGCGTACAAACACCGAGCAAAATCGCAAATTCTTCTTTGATTGCACGCGCTTCGTTCTGCGCATATTTAGGCTGCTGTGGCACTTCAGATTTAGGGTCGCGAATAAACCCGTAACCTTCAACCGTCTTAAGACTTGCAAGTGCTTCAGGCGTACGACGAACAACATAAACCGGCTTGCCGCGCCACTCTACAGTGACCATAGCGCCCGGTTCGATTTTGCTCATGTTGAATTTAACAGGAGCGCCAGCAGCCTTAGCTTTAGCGCTTGGGTTCCAAGACCCCACGAAAGGTACAGCTATGCCAACGGCACCGACTGCACCAACACCCGTAGTCAACCCGATCAACAGGTTACGGCGTGTTTTGTTTACAGCGTCATTACTCATGACGATCTTCTCCCCTAACAGCTTTAACGGCCAGTAAATCGCTACCAAATAAATGAATAAAGGCAATGATTTAGGATGATTTTTGGCAACCCCAAAAAAGCGGCAATCTTAAAGAAATTAAGCACCGCTTACAAGAATAACCATAGATTACAAAAGGATTTATTAGACTAAACAGAATATGGAGCGCAGCAAGTGTAGAAAGTGTAGATGTAAAAAAACGCCCAAGCCAGCAATGACTTGGGCGTTTTTTGATAATCATCAACTGGCGGCCAAATAAACCGCCAAAGATAATTATTAACGCTTGGAGAATTGTGGCTTTTTACGTGCTTTACGCAAGCCAACTTTCTTACGTTCAACTTCACGAGAATCGCGAGTTACGTAACCAGCTTTACGCAATTGTGAACGCAACTCTTCGTTGTATTCCATCAATGCACGCGTCAAACCGTGGCGAATTGCACCAGCCTGACCGAAAGAATCGCCGCCAGCAACAGTAACGTTTACGTCGAATTTATCGCTCAAACCAACCAACTCTAATGGTTGACGAACAACCAAACGAGCTACCGGACGACCAAAATACTCGTCCAATGGGCGGTCATTAACAACGATTGCGCCAGTACCAGCAGTGATAAAAACGCGAGCAGTAGAGGTCTTGCGACGACCTGTACCGTAATATTGAGTTGTAGCCATCTGTCCAGCCCCTTTATTAGATAGTCAGTTCTTTTGGTTGCTGAGCAGTATGTGGATGCTCATTACCTGCGTACACCTTCAGCTTACGCAACATTGCACGGCCAAGTGGGCCACGTGGCAACATGCCTTTTACAGCGATTTCGATTGGAGAAGTCGGTGACTTTTCAACCAAATGCTTGAAGCTGATAGATTTGATACCGCCGATGTGATTGGTGTGATGATAATAAATCTTATCAGTCAACTTTTTGCCAGTCACATGAACTTTTTCAGCGTTGATAACTACGATGTAGTCACCAGTATCTACGTGAGGAGTGTACTCAGGCTTGTGCTTACCGCGCAAACGAGAGGCTATTTCTGCAGACAGGCGACCTAAGGTCTTGCCTGCTGCATCTACGATGAACCAGTCATGTACTACTGATTCAGCTTTGGCACTATATGTCTTCATGTTGTATTTGCCTATGCTGGTTATATGGGGTGTTACCCCCACGGGAAATTTAGCGGGACTATCCCCACATAAAAAGAGCGCGAATACTACACACTCAACACAAGCATTTCAACCAGAATATATATCCTTCGTAAACAGCCGTATTTAGCTCGCACAATGGCGTCAAATACACGTCAATTTCGTCATCAAACTCCTCAAAAACCACACAAAACGTCGTCTAAGACAACAAAAAATCGCTAAAAATCACAAAAACGCATTAAATTGCGCCAAAACTTCATGACTGTCACGCTTCTTGCTGAGTGATCATTTACTGAGCTAAAGCGTCAGTTTTTTAGCGCTTTTTATTATTTGCTCAGGATTATTACTCCTATCTAGCAACCCGAAGGAATATGACTATGAGCAACTCATTTTACAGCGCCATTCTAAATGTACAGGGCATTGAAGTTTTAACGCGCGAAAGTGCTGCAAACGCCTATGGCGCAGACACAGGCGCAAGCGAGCGGCGCCCTCAGGGAGCGATAATTGTTAAAGAGGCAGATGCCATTGAAGCTATTTTAGCGCTAGCGAATCAATATAAAGTGCCACTCTGGCCCATCAGCGGTGGCCGCAACTTTGGTTACGGTACAGCCTTACCTGTCGATACCCGTAGCTATATTCTGGATTTATCCAGACTGAAGCGCATCAATATAGATGTAGGCTCATCAACCGCCTTAATTGAACCCGGTGTTACCCAAGCAGATTTACATGCAGCCATCAAAAAAAGTGGTGCCAATCTACTGGTTCCCACCACTGGCGTTGGCCCTAACGGCAATATTTTAGGTAATGCGCTAGATGGCGGTTATGGCCTAACGCCAATCACCGATCATTTCAATGCTGTGTGCGAACTCAGTGGCTACTGGGGCAATGGCACCGAATTCCGCCACACCTATCAAGATCTCAACTGCCCTGAAATGGCAAAACGCTGGGGTGCGGGGACTGGCTACTCATGGGCAGGGCTACTGCGGCAAGGCAACTTCGGTATTGTCACCAAAGCCAGAGTGCAATTGGCTCGTGCACCCGAAGCCTGCCGTATTTTGATTTTTGAATGGAAAAGCGATGCCCACTTTGTAGATTCGCAACCCAGCTTAAATTTGTTATCGGAAGACATCCCAGGCATTGGCGGCATCATTATGATGAACAATTACCGCATCCTTTCCACCCAAGTCGATACGCCACTTGCATCACCACTACAAGGAGAGGGGCGCTCAGCCCTTTTGCGCAAACTCGCCAAAGAGAGAAAGATTTCAGCCTGGACAGGCTTAGGCACTCTCTATGGTTCAGAAGCATCGGTTAAAGGTGCGGTAAACGATATTCGTCGACGCTTGAAAGGTGTAAAAGTATGGAGCTTCAGCCCAGAAGAAATACGTCTGCTACAAAAATTTGAACAGCACTTACCGCGCTGGGGCTTTGCAGCATTGCGCCGTCATTTTGGAGCCTTGGTGAATACGCTCGGCACTGTCGAAGGCTTTCCGATTGTTGCATTCTTAAAGATTGCCTATGCACTTGATCCTACCGCCAAAAAACTCGATCTCAGCTCACACCCCGCCAAAGATGGCGCAGGCATCCTTTGGTACGCACCTTTAGTCCCCTTTGATAGCGAACAGGTTGAGCGCTATCGCCAGGTAATGAGCGCTTGCTTGTTGCAGCATGGTTTTGATCCATTACTCGCTGTTACTTCACGTTCGCCGCGCGTTCTTTCTGGAACCATTCCGCTGTTATTTGATCGCAAAAAGCCAGAAGACGTTGCACGCGCTAAAGCCTGCTATCGCCATTTGGTGAAAGTGGGTTTGGAAAACGGCTGGCCACCCTACCGTCTTGGAGTGGATTTTATGGATCTTATCGCCTGCCCCGCCGACTCACCCAGCGCGCAAGTACAGCGCCAGCTAAAGGCCGCATTGGATGAAAATAATGTGATTGCCTCTGGCCGTTACGAACACGCAAAACCGGAAGATCGCACTGCAATTATTGATCTTGAAAAACTCATTGCAATGCCTACGGACTATGCAGAGCAGCTGAACAACATACTAGAGGAGGAAGAAAAAGCAGAAGTGTAAACCACGCCCATTTTACGCCTAGTCTTAGATTTTTCTAAGACTAGGCAATGCTCAATCAATTAATTGGCATTCAACTAAACTGGCTTTTGCTGCAACTGAATAAAATTAAACGTAGTATTCGGTTTCGAATTTACTTTCATGATGCAAGCTCCCCAAGCCTCGGGGATCACCATCACACTATCCGGCTTATAAGTCAGGGTCGACTGCTTGTTCGTACAATTGAACTCCATTGTATTTATTTCACCACCTACACCACTAAATAAAAAATTGGGCTTAAATAACTTCGTACTCCAATTTCCTTTTTCATCCGTAGTAATTTTTTGCACGATATCTGTTTTTTGCTCAGCGTAATCGTCTAATTTTTTTACTGCGCCAACCACTGACATCAACTCTGTTTGCGAGGTCGGCTCCTTGCGAAGGCTCGTCAAGGTCTCAATAGCGCCACCAATATCTTGGTTATTGTATTGATATTTCAATAACCGCATCCCCGCCTCGACAAAAGCATGAGAATCTATATTTCCTGCACCCACGGCTAATAGTTTTGAAGCAGATTCATACTCCCGCACCTTATCTCCCTGCTTCCCATGGTACCAATAGTTCAAAAGATGAAGGCGCGATTGCTCATATTCATTTAATTCTTTAATCTCGTGCAGTTTTGCGAGCAGTTGACCGGTTTTTTTAAGATCATTTTTCACAATAGCGTTTTGTGCTTGAGAAAACAGTACTGCAAACTTAGGGTGAGATTTTAGATTTTTATCCTTGGCGTTATTGAGGTATCGATCAAATTCATCCAAATGATCAGACTTCCCACCTACATCCATAGGACTTCCCTCAGCACGCTCTCCCGAGCCCCCTCCACCACCAATACCACCTGATCCACCACCATCTAATTGCGCCAAAGCAACATTCGAACAAAAGAGAACTGAAAAGATAAGAATTGCCGACTTAATCATAAAAAAACTCCTGTTATTGATTTATTGTGCCGCGTTGAGTATATGAACACTTTATAAACTATACAAGAATACAAGTATGGTGCCACGACATCATTACGGCGTTCGTTCGACGCCAACAGCACACAAGAACAAATAAATATGATTTTATTGCAGAGTTACTTAAAACTACCGAACAATGCCGACGACATGAATCGTGTAGCTGAGGAAAATTGCAGTAAAACAACACTAAGGTCTATGTTCCATCCCCAAATAGTCATGACTTTGCATTTCTAACAATCGGCTGACGGTTCTTTGAAATTCAAAACTCAATTTCCCATCTGAATAGAGTTCTGCGAGGGGCTTATCTGCCGAGAGTACCAGCTTTACATGCCTATCATAAAATTCATCGACTAAATTTACAAAACGGCGGGCTTGGTCGTCGTTGGCGCGGCCAAGAGCGG
>CAUOQW010000048.1:0-9785 GCA_963506825.1 uncultured Cellvibrio sp. | reverse complement strand
TGAACACCCCAAGGCGAAGCCCATAAACTTATAGGCGCCTTTTTTGTTTTCACGAATTAGTAAAAAAGACGAATAGAGCGTAAAACCAATTAACCCCATAGCGCCTAGTTGCACGAGTTTTACCAGCATCTCTTCCATCGCCAACCTCCAACAGAATATCCTTAACGCATTTTTGTTGATTGGGTGCTACAGATACATCAGCGTGTGGCCACGCACCTCTATGATGAACTATCCCAAGGTGATTTATTTATCGCTTGGCCAGTATCCTGCGCATTGAAAATTTCCGCTAGAGTTTTTAAACGCCAAATTTCAAAGCAAAAAAAGCCGCAACTCAGTGCGGCTCTTTGGCGAATAAAAGAAAAGGCTTAGCTGACGACCGAACCAAATGTATCAAAATAAGTGGGGAAGGTTTTTGCGGTACATTTGGGATCATTAATACGCACGGGTACACCGCCCAGCGTGGCGAGCGAAAAACACATAGCGATACGGTGATCGTCGTAGGTATCAATTGCGGCATTGGGAATTAATTTTTCCACTGGCGTAACCCGCAACCAATCTTCACCCTCTTCTACAATTGCACCAAGCTTACGCAGCTCAGTCGCCATAGCAGAAATACGATCAGTTTCTTTCACGCGCCAGCTGGCGATATTGGTAAGACGCGAAGCTCCATCGCAAAACAGCGCAACAACAGCCAAGGTCATGGCTGCATCGGGGATATGGTTGAAATCGCGATCAAAAGCTTTCAACGGTAAAGATGGTGCAGAAGCCTCAATCCAGTTATCGCCTCTAGTAATGGTCACGCCAATTGCTTCAAGCGCATCTGCAAAAGCGACATCACCTTGAATACTACTTGCGCCTACGCCTTGTACACGCACAGGGCCGCCGCCGATTGCACCAGCCGCGAGGAAGTAAGAGGCCGATGAAGCATCGCCTTCCACAAATAAAGTACCTGGAGATTTATAGCCCGCTGCAGCTGGAACGGTAAAACGCTCCCAACCATCGCGCACCACATTCACACCGAATTGCGCCATCAGTTTGAGTGTAATTTCGATGTAAGGCTTGGAGATAAGCTCGCTTACCATTTCGATATGGGTTTCTTTGCCTGTCATTGGCAAAGCCATTAACAAGGCCGTCAGGAACTGGCTGGATACATCGCCACGAATCTTGATCACGCCATTGGCTGCAATAATCGCTGGTTTGATCAATAACGGAGGGAAGCCCTCTTCGCCAAGATAGGTAATATCCGCACCGATTTGACGCAGTGCATCCACCAAATCACCAATGGGGCGCTCATGCATACGTGCAACACCGTGCAATTTGTAAGTGCCGCCGCTCAAGGCCAAAGCAGCCGTCAATGGGCGAAAAGCGGTGCCCGCATTGCCCAGAAATAAGTCGCCCTCTTTCTTGGGGAAACTGCCTCCGGTGCCGGTAATGGAATAATCGTGCTCACCAATTTTGGTAACGCCAACGCCCAAAGCGGCAAGCGCTTCCAACATGCGGTCGGTATCGTCAGATTTCAGTAGATCGCGAATTTCAGTCGTGCCCGAAGCCAAAGCCGCCAATAACAAGGTGCGGTTAGAAATACTTTTGGAACCGGGTAAGTGAACCAAGCCTTTGGCTTTGCTAGCAGGATTTAAATCGAGAAATTCCATCGTGAACCTCTACCGAATCTGGAAATTGAATATCCCATCCCTTAGAGAACTGCGACTGCGTTATGGATGGGCATAAAAAAAGGCTTGCAAGTGTAACGATTAATTCACTCATAAGATGAGCTTTGTTTTCAATCTTAACCTGAGCCTTCATGGTCGCATTATATTTCATTTTTCGGGAAAACGGAGTTATTTCCAAAGGAATACTGCTACTTTAAATCATAACGTGAGCCGATATCGAAAAAATTAGTGCATAAATTGAGCTAAGTAACTTATTGTATCTAAAAGATTTTTTTATTTTTTAAAAATTTCAGAAAATTTTTCATATATTTTTTTACGAAAATAGCAGCGCATCTATCACTTGTTAATGCTGCACGACATATTTTCTCTACAGAAACTATCGATTAGAGCCTAAGATAGGCATATATTAAACTACGAATCGTTTTTAAATAATGAATGCTAAAAGAAAAATTAATTGCGTTAGCTTCGACATATTCGGCACACTTATTAAGTTCGGCCTACAACACCATCCATTCAGGCAGCTTCTAAAGTGGGCGCGCGAAAATGGCCGGCAAGTTCGGCCTGATGATGCTCGAACAGTAATGACAATTAACGGTGGTTTTTATGCAATTAGACAAGGGCTAGACATCAACCCTCCGCGTGAATTGGTACAAAAAATCGAATCGCAAATCGAAGATGAACTATCGAGTCTTACTCTATTTGATGATGTCATTCCAACACTGAACGCCTTGCAATCTCGCGGCATAAGAATCGGGCTTTGCTCGAACCTAGCACAACCCTATGGCGCGGTCATTGGCAAGTTGTTGGCGGAATTCGATCTAGAACAATTTCTTAGTTATGAGTTAGGCACTATTAAGCCCGAAGCTCAAATATACGAATCGATTTTAAATCGCTTTAACTGCGACCCCGATCAGTGTCTATTTATAGGTGATACATTTGAAGCTGATTATGCTGGCCCAATCGCGGTAGGTATGAAGGCGTTGCATCTAACGCGAAGTGGTGCAACACAGGCACATCAAATTAGCTCACTGGTTGATATGTTGGCGTATTTGGATGGAGACAACCGATAAGACAACATTACGATAGCTTTGATGGTTCGTAAGCCATCACAAACTTTTCTTGCCCTTCAGTTTCAACCGCGAATTCTCTCGCTTGGCGGCACGCAGAAATAGCATCAGCAGCGGTGTAACCATGATCCATCAAAATTAATGCAGCAACAGTACCCGTCCGCCCAAAACCACCTTTGCAATGAATCAGTATTTTCCCGCTATTGGTCAGCAAGGTTTTGAGTTCATGTCTTAACGTTAGCCAATGGCTAAGCCAAACTTCGTCTGGCGCGCATTTGTCGGGAATGGGCAAATTAAACCACTGAAAATATTCTTGGTAGACCGCAGGTAAGTTGCGTACTTCTAGCTCGTCATACTCAAAATCTTCTAACAATGAAATAACGGCTGTGGCACCCCAAGCCTTTACCGATTCAATATCAAGAGCCACGTCTCTACTCCATGATCCGGTCATGGCATTCGATTGTTTCTTACCGGGGCAAAAAGTTAACCCAAGCTCACCATTTGATACCGCAATTGTATTGATGATTAACGGGTGACTTACGCTCGTTCTTGATGTTGTTTGTTTCATTGCTCTGTCCGATACAAATAATGGGTCAATTAGGTCTAAAGCCTTTAAGTACCTATGTTTCCAACCGAATTTGTGAAAAACGACAAATTCGGTTGGAAAGTCAGCACTGGAGGGGTTTAGGCTTCTTCGCCCGCTCCAAATGACCGCAAAAAGGTATAGCGATCACCACCTTTCTTGGGCCGATAAAGTGCCGCAATACGGCCTCGACCACTTTCGGGCAGCCCTTCACCAACCTCTTCAAGTAGTTCATCAACGGGGAACTTGCGACGGAAGGATTTCTTTTCTAGTTGGGTTCCCAATAGCTCTTCATAGGTTTGCTGAAGCTGGGTTAGGGTAAAAGGTGCATTTAACACATACATGGGTAATGCCGTATAACCTGCCTTTGCGCGCAAACGCTCTCTTGCCTGAGCAATAAGGTCTGCATGATCGAAGGCCAATGTTTGTTTGAGCGCTGCATCAACTGGCCACCAACGGGCATCAACAACGGCATCGATAAACTCTGCCGTAGGTGCGTAGGGAATAAGTGCCATATATAACGACGTAACAGACCAACCTCTTGGGTCACGGTTAGGATTACCAACTGTTATGACTTGTTCCAAGTGCGGTGCTTTAACACCGGTCTTCTCGACTAGTTTTCGCAAAGCCGTAGCGTGAAGATCCTTATCTTGCTTTTGATTGATAAAACCACCCGGTAAAGACCATCGTCCCTTTTGTGGAAACTCACCACGCTCAACCATCAATACATGTAGCTTGCCATCCAATAGCGTGAAAATAGCCACATCTACCGATACTAAGGGTACTTCGTAGTCATGGATGTTGTAGTGCTTTAGATACTCTTTTTCGGAGCTATGCATGGCAATTGTTGTTCTAAAAAGAAATGTTAAAAATAACTTGCCAATTAAGTGGCATTTGTCCAATAATAATTCCAGTCGGCACACATAGCAAGTTAATTGCAGTGCTGGTCATCAATAGTGGCGAGATAGACTTGCCGCTTTCACCATCAGCAAGGGTCTTGCGATATGAACAAACCATTCGATTTTACCGTCTTTATCGGTCGCTTCCAGCCATTCCATGCCGGGCACTTAAAAGTGGTACAGGAAGGCCTTAAACAAGCCGACAAACTTATTCTCTTAATCGGTTCTGCGTGGCAACCACGTAATACCCGCAACCCATGGACGCATCAAGAGCGCGAAGAAATGGTTCGTGCCTGTTTAAGTGAAGAGGACAATGCGCGCCTGCTTTGCTTACCTTTAATGGACGTGCCTTACAACGATGAAATTTGGGTTCGCAATGTGCAATCTACCGTAAACGGTCTGGTAACTGCGCATTACACAACCCCTCATCGTGCAGCAAAAATTGCCTTGATTGGTCATAAAAAAGATCAAACAGGATTTTACCTAAATCTGTTTCCACAATGGCACAGCATCAGTATTGAAAATCATCGTGCGATCAGCGCCACGCCGGTGAGAGAAGGTTATTTCATTGGTAATGCTCAGCAAGTCATTACGAGCATGGTAGATACTGAGGTACTACCAAAAGTTGTAGCAAATTATTTATTGAGTTTTGCAAAAGAAAATAATGGTTATGCGCAAGTGCGTGACGAAATCCTGTTTATCAAGAAATATCAGGATGCGTGGAAGGCCGCGCCCTATGCGCCAACCTTTGTGACAGTGGATTCAATTGTTATTCAATCTGGCCACGTACTTTTAATCGAGCGCAAAGCAAACCCAGGCAAAGGTCTGTGGGCATTACCCGGTGGTTTTTTAGATCAGGGCGAACGAGTACTGGATGCGTGTTTACGAGAGTTGCGTGAAGAAACGAAGTTAAAAGTTCCAACGCCTGTTTTGAAAGGCTCTATCAAGCGTCAAGCGGTCTACGATGATCCACATCGCTCAGCACGTGGCCGTACTGTTACACATGCGTTTTATATTGAATTGGAGCCCAATGCAGAATTACCAAAAGTAAAAGGTGGTGATGATGCAAAACATGCGCGTTGGGTACCACTAAGTGAGCTAGACCCACAGCTTATGTTTGAGGACCATTATTTTATTATTCAGGATATGTTGGGTGCGGTTTAAGCTATAAAACTGAGCTAAGATGATGTTGTTCTGTAAATTGAAGAAGCTGTTATAGCGCGTAATTTCAATCAACCTGCTATAAAGGTACACTCAGCGAATTCCTCTGCACGAAAAAAATGGAACAGGGCACAGGGAACATTGAAAAAATTCATTCAGAAAACATATGTAGACAATCCCTCAAAGCTGTCATTTAATAATTCGAAGACCGTAGCGTCATATTCTGTCGCTACGACTGCTACACTCTCAATATCAATAGAATAGATCGGTGTAGTTTCCATGCCCAAACAAGCCAAAGAATCAACGCTAATGCGCCAGCATGAGCTCTTGCGCATGTTAACCATTAGCCGCTCATCATCAAAAGATTTCGGCGTATGGGATAAGGCCAGCGAATTAACGCAAAAGCTTGCAGAGCTGGGTTACTCCGTCAGTTTACGCACAGTGCAGCGCGACCTTATGGCCCTGTCTGAAATATACACGCTGGAGGTGAATGATAAAAACCCACGTGACTATGGTTGGCGCTGGAAAAAAGGCGCACGTATTGATATTCATGAAATGGGTACACCAGAAGCCTTAGCGCTGAGTATGGCTAAATTGCATTTAGCACCGCTATTGCCAAAAACCACTTTTGAAACCTTGGAACCCTTATTTGAAGCCGCAGAAATCCGGTTGGCTGAACAAAACAAATTGAACAACAAAAAATCCAAAAACTGGATTAATAAAATTCGGGTGGTACAACCGACGCAATCATTTATAGCGCCCAATATTAACGTTAATGTTCAGGAAAATATTTACCAGTCTCTCATGGACGAAAAAAGAATCTACGTAAGCTACCAATCTATTGATAGCACCGAGCCCAAGCAATACGAGTTAAATCCGTTAGGCTTAATTGTACGTGGCTCAGTCCTTTATTTGGTGGCAACAGCAAAAGAATATACCCAAGTGACGTTATATGCGCTCCACAGATTTTTGATGGTGGAAAAACTGGCAAAAAATATAACAATTCCGGCTGGTTTTAATTTAGACGATGCTATAGAAAAAGGCCTCGGTGATTTTTCAAGCCGACCCAAAATCATCAGATTGAAAATCCTGTGTGATGAATATTTAGATAAATATTTAAGCGAAACGCCGTTATCACAGGATCAAGTAATAGAAAAAAGCATTGACGGAAAAAGTATTGTCACGGCTACTGTAAATGAAACTTGGCAGTTAGTTTTTTGGTTGAGAAGCCAGGGTGGGCGATTAGAAGTGTGTGAACCTAAAGAATTGCGTGAAAGCATCAAGGCTGAATTAACTAATGCTCTAGCACTGTACAGTAGCAGCTATTAAATTATTGTCGAACAAGCATTAAAGGGAGGGCTCGTGCCAAAAGTTGGGTTATAAAAATCGAAATTATTAGCTTGGCGTCAATACTCTAAGCGATTGCAGTTGCAAATTCACAGGCCCGAGAAAATGGATGTTAGCGAATATGTGGAGCGAGGGTTTCACGTCGGTTATGAAATAGGCGATATTGCACGCACACTAAATATCTTTTTAACTGACTTAGATCGTCATACGTTTACTTGGTTTTAAGTGAGGTTATATAGTTCTTTTGAGTACTCTATTTTGAGTGAGGATTTGCAGTATGGAAGGCGAAAACGCAGTATTGAATGGTTCTGAATTTGATGTTGATGATGAATATATCGACTTAGATTTGTTGACCAATTACCTTGAAAGTTCGTTAGCTTCACAGCTGTCTGATTTCGAGATGATAGAAGAAGATCGCAAAATGATCGGGAATCCAGACCACTTGGGAAAGATCATAGAAGAGACAGTTATGACACAGATCAACAACCAGATCGGTGTTTTGGCAAGTGAAAAGTTTATTGAAAATAATCACGGATTAACATTTGATCCGCAGAATTCGGCACATATTCAGACCGTTGAAAACTTTACAAACGGAAAAATTGCAATGCACAATCATATAAGCCGAGAAAGTCTTGAACACAACCATGATCGTCTTAATAATACCCGTCACAAAGTGTTTCGTGAAAAACATGTTAATCCAGGGATGAATCAAACGTTAGAACGTGCTGGCAAACTGAATAAAGCAGGAACAACAACGGTCCAAGACGGATATTCAGGGCGACAAATACCAACTGAGCAAGGATACGACAACAGTGCCGAAAGAGATCACGTTAATGCATCAAGTAGAATATATGTAGATCCATCGCTCCAGATGTCATGTACTGATGAAAATCTGGCAAGCACAATCAACCACAAAGATAATTTAGTTTACACAGCCAAAAATAGAAATCGCAAAAAAAGTGATAAAAATATCGCCGATATGCATGACAAAGAGACGACTCAACGCATGCATGATAAAAAACAGAAATCTGACGAGATGCTCCAAAAAAAGCGAAAAGAAGGTGAAGATAGGTTAAAACAAGAGGGGCAAAAGACTCAAAAAGAAGAGATTGGCAAAATGGCATCATCAACGGCTAAGGCTGTAGGTGCACAATTGGTGATGGGGCTTCTGAAAGATCTGCTTCAAGATATTATACGACAATTGGTCTCGTGGTTTAAGTCAGCGAATAAGAGTATTGATACTTTTCTTTTATCATTGAAAGAAGCTATCAAGTCGTTCGTAATGAAACTGAAAACTGAATTTACAAAGCACCTCAAGAATGCAGCAAGTACCGCATCCACCACGATCGTTAGTGCCATATTCAAGCCAATCGGCAATATCATTAAAAAATTTGGTTCAATGATCAAGCAGGGGATCACGTCAGTTAAGGACGCGATTGATTACTTGAGGAACCCGGCCAATAAAAATCTACCATTTTCGATAAAAATTGCTCAAATCGGAAAAATTGCTGTAGCGGGACTTACCGCAGCAGGGGCAATAATTGGTGGGGAAATTATTGAAAAAGGATTGATTGCTATACCCGTACTTGGTGCAGTGATGGCATTCCAAATTCCACTTGTGGGAAGTTTAGCAAGCATCATTGGCTTGTTTATGGGTGCGTTGGTGGCTGGAATTATCGGTGCGATGTTGCTCAACTTTATTGACCGTTTCATTGCAAATCGACTGAAAGATGAAGCGACAATTCAACAAATTGCAAAAGGTAACGAAGTACTGCAAACATCAAACTTGTTGCTTGCTGCGAGAGAAGAAAAACTAAACGACACTAAGACAAGTGTAAATTCATCGATAACCACTCGCCACGAAGCGGCTTTAGACATAATCAAGGATTCGCTGACCACCATTTCGGCGAACGAGAAGGAAATTGCAGTACTTGAAGAAAATGCTCAAAAGAACGTTACCATAAGCAACAATAAAAATGAGTTTGATGATATTTTTAATAGATTGAATGGGTTGTGATTGGTATGAGCTCTAGTGAAGACAATAAAAGTCCTGCAAAGGCAATAGAAAAAAATGAGATACAAACACACAATTTCGAAAAAGCAAAAAATGGTCTAAGAAAATTCTCGGAGAAAATTCCATCATCAACAGATTTTCCGACTGTGACTCCAAATACTTTCTTTGGCTTATTAAATCGTAATGTGACTGGTAGTGAGCTAAACAAAGTAACTAAGGAAGTGCAAAAATGCATTGCAGCTACCAATGTGAAATTAATAGGAGTAATCAAAGAATTTGAACAAGTATACCAAACATTTGAAGCCTTGGACAAAGATTACATTCAAGGGCTGATTGCAGGGATCAAGGCTGCTGAAGCAGCAAGTAACCAAGCGATGAAAGCAGCCACAAAAGCGTTTGAAGCTGTCGAGGAATCCAAGAAAAACACTAATGATATTGAATGCCTCATAGAAACCCAAAGCATTATTATTGATAAGCTTGTGATGTTTAAAAAACGGATTGAAGATATCCCGAATATCGATAACGTATCAACGATGTGGGAAGATATTCAGGGGCTTATCAAGCAAGTAATGATAATGAGGAATGCAATAGCCGACAATGATGCTACGGCAAAAGAACGTTTTGTAGAGCAAGATCGACATATTTCCAAGCAAAACGAGGAGTTGGTCTTGTTGATCAACAAGAATAGAGTTGATCTTTCTGACGTGTTAGTCGATGCGAATAAAAAACAATCTGAACAATACGGAAATCTCAGTAGACAAATTGAAATAATTCACAACGAAATTAAAATAAATCAAGCTGCCATCAATGAACGCTTCGTAACTCAGAATTCACAGTTACTCCAGAAGATCAAAATTGCGTACGCAGTAGCAGGAGCATTTGGAGCGATTACATTGACACATGTCGTTTTGGCAGTATTAGGTATCGTATGATGGAAAGCAGATACAGCGACGAGCTATTGGATTACGCATCGAAACTCGATGCTATAACCAATAGCCTCGGCAAAATTAGTATGTATGCATCAGCAATTGTGGCAACACAAGA
>CAUOQW010000047.1:0-9894 GCA_963506825.1 uncultured Cellvibrio sp. | reverse complement strand
TGCACGTCAATTAAATGCAGGTTGCGAATTGGCGAGCGTTCATACCCCATAACATTAAAAATTTTCTCTACATTTTTGCAGCGCAAATTACGCACTTCTACATTGCGCACAATGGGGGTGAACTTGCCGCTGTCGCCTTCTTCGTAAGAGAAGTCAACGACTATGGCGGTTTTTACATCGCCAATATCAATATTGCGGAAGTAAATATTTTCGATGGTGCCGCCGCGCACTGAGTTGGTTTTAAAACGCAGGCCGCGCTCTAAATCGTGGCTGCTCATTTCACAATTTTCAGCAAAAATATTGCGCGCTCCGCCAGAAATTTCGCTGCCAATTACAATGCCGCCGTGACCGTTTCGCATTTTGCAATTGCGAATCACAATATTTTCAGAGGGCGTGTTCAGGCGGCGGCCATCGGCGTTGCGCCCAGATTTAATCGCGATGCAGTCGTCACCCGTATCAAAAAAACATTTTTCGATAACAACATTTTTGCAAGATTCAGGGTCGCAGCCATCTGAGTTGGGGCCCATGCTCGCGAAGGTAACACCGCGCACGGTCACGCTTTCGCAAAGTACGGGATTGGCCAGCCAGAAGGGGGCCCGAGTGATAGTGATGTCTTCAATTAAGCAGTTTTTGCAGCTGTAGAATTGAATAAATACCGGACGTAATTGCGAACCTTCAGCATAAACGCGCTCGTGTACGGGGCGATTGGTTTCGGTATCCTTCTCAAGCGCTGCGCGGGCAGCATCTTGCGTGGGAACACCTTCTTTGCCCCAGTTTTTGCCGCCTTTCCATTTACCGCCTTTCCACGGCCACCAAGTATCTTTATCGGCTTGGCCATCCAAGGTGCCCTTGCCGGTTACTGCGATATTTTCTTGCTTATAGGCGTAAATCAACGGCGAATAACCCATCAATTCCATACCTTCCCAACGGGTGAAAACGGCGGGCAAATAATCTTTGGGGTTAGTGCTAAAGCGTAAAGTGGCGCCATCTTCCAAGTGCAAATTGACGTTGGATAACAGATGAATCGGGCCAGTTAAATAATCGCCTTTGGGGATAACCACTCTGCCGCCGCCACTCTCATGGCACTTGGCAATGGCTGCTGCAAAGGCTTTGGCGTTGTTAACAGTGCCGCCAGCCTGAGCGCCAAACTCAGTCACCGAAAAGGTGCGGGCGGGGAACTTTGGAACTTTGGTGTCTCGAACAATTTTAGCGGCGAGCTTCCACGCGGTATCGGAGGCTTGGGCGAGTGTGTTGAGTTCTTGGTCTTTGGCACTGGGCAATGCGCAGCCCGCTACCCCGGTGGTGAGAGCAGCAAGAAAGGTGCGACGTTTTAGTTGACTCAAAGATGTTTTCAAAGCCAGCTCACTTTATTAGATCGTTATGGGCGATGTGTTGCGTACTTGGTATCAGCCTAGAAGCTGATGCGACATATATCAAAAAATTGTCGTTTGGCTCATCCAAAGAATATTTGCTTTGTTATTGTCTGCTAAATAGCGACTCTGTTTGTTTTACAGATCAAGCTATTTTTAATTGTGAAGACAGGTCGAAATAAAAGCAACAATCTTTCTTATAAAATTTTCTCTTAAAATAGCATTTTTTAGTCTGATTTTCCTAATAAATTAACTGTAAACGATTACATTTTGCTTTTTGTAAAAGGGTAATCGGTTACATGTATTTCGTGATAAAAATATTTTCAACTTTTTTATAAATATTTTTTAGATGAATTAATCCTACAAATTATGGTTGTGCGAAATACTATTTCGGAAATGTGACTAAGGAGTGGGATGGACTACCTTCAAAATCGATTTTAGCTTCATGTAACCGTTTCATTGACGCGGTTTTGGGGTTGGGGGTGAGTTGCAGGCGGAAGTTTTCGGGTGCTAGTCTAAAAACGGTATTGACCGAATACCATTGCCGATTTGGGCGCCGCAAGGCGCCTGTTTTTCTTCTGGCCCCAAATTTTAGGTAGTAGACTTAGCTTAATGGGTAGTTAGAGTTGAGCTAAACTTATTACCTCAGTAGTAATTATGTAGGTGGATCCTGTGAGCAACATTCTGCGTTTGAATGAGTTAGATAATGTCGGCATTTGCAAGGTGGCATTACCTGCAGGTACACAACTCATTACTTCAGAAGTACGCCTAGCCACTGATGTACCCGCACTCCACAAAGTCGCATTGCGTGATATAGCCGCAGGCGAAGCCATTTTGAAATACGGCCAAACCATGGGGTTTGCCAACCAATTTATTCCCGCTGGCGCACACGTGCATGTTCACAACTGTGTGATGGGCGATGCCGATAAAGATTACGGCTTTTGCAGCAAGTCAGTTTCCACCGAATTTGTGCCCGAGGCTGAGCGCGCCACTTTTCGCGGCTATAAGCGCAGCAATGGCAAGGTGGGTACACGCAATTACATAGGTATTTTGACTACCGTAAATTGCTCGGCGACTGTCGCTCGCGCTATTGCACAGCACTTTAGCTTTTCTGGCGAACTCAAAGATTATCCTAATGTTGATGGCGTAGTTGCGCTCACCCATGAGACCGGCTGTGGCATGCGTTCCGATGGTGAAGGTTACGAAACCTTGCGCCGCACTTTCGATGGCTATGCGCGCCACCCCAATTTTGGCGGTGTGATGATGGTTGGTCTTGGTTGCGAAACCATGCAGGTCAGTCGGGTTTTACAAGAAAGCGGCTTGGCCGATAGCGAAACCTTTTGTGCTTACACGATTCAAGATACTGGCGGTACGCGCGTTTCTATCGAGAAAGGTATTGAAACACTGCGCAAAATGCTGCCGTTGGTGAATAAAGCGCAGCGCGAAACTGTACCGGCGAGCGAGTTGATGATTGGTTTGCAGTGCGGCGGTTCGGATGCGCTTTCTGGTGTAACCGCAAATCCTGCATTGGGTATCGCGGGCGATATTTTAATTCGCCACGGCGGCACAGTCATTTTGTCAGAGACGCCAGAAATTTACGGCGCCGAGCATTTGCTGACGCAGCGCGCGGCTAAGCCGGAAATTGCCGAGCAGTTATTGGCGCGCATCAAATGGTGGGAAGAGTACACCGCGCGTAATGATTTTGAGCTCAACAACAACCCTTCACCTGGCAATAAAGCGGGCGGCCTAACCACCATTATGGAGAAATCCTTGGGTGCACAAGCTAAGAGCGGTTCTACCAATTTGAATGGTGTGTATTTATACGCGCAAGATATTCCGCAAAAAGGTTTGGTGTTTATGGATAGCCCGGGTTACGACCCCGTATCCGCTACTGGCCAAGTTGCATCGGGTGCGCAAATTATTTGTTTTACCACCGGTCGCGGCTCTGCATTTGGTTCCAAGCCTGCGCCCTGCATTAAATTATCGAGCAATACACCACTGTACGAGCGCATGAAAGAAGATATCGATATTAACTGCGGTGGTGTGTTGGATGGCGAAATCAGTTTGTACGAGTGCGGTGAAAAAATATTTCAGGATATTTTGAAAATCGCATCCGGCGAAGCAACCAAAAGTGAATTGTTGGGCTACGGCGATAGCGAATTTACGCCGTGGAAAATCGGGGCGACCGTGTAGCGCTTTTAACAAAGAGCATAGCGCTGTTAACAAGCAGCATAGCGCTTTGAGAGTTAGTGTTTGGTTGTAATCGCAGTCCGTCGTCTGCGATTGAGTAAAGACAGGTATATCGACGGTGAGAGTCTTACAACAATAAAGAGCGTGTAAACACTAACCATGTGAGCGCACTAAGCCGTTGAAATTGCAGCTTGCTCTGTAAACTGCAATCGCGCGGCCTTATCAAGGTCAGATCCCGGAAAAGCATCTAAAAAATCAATCTTAGTATTGAGGGGATTGCTTTTGCCTGAAAAAGACCACAGGGGATATGAAGATGAAAATTGCTGTTATGAAAGAGCGTCGCGAGCATGAACGGCGCGTTGCGGCTACACCGGATACCGTTAAAAAATTTATCACACTGGGCTTCAGTGTTTCTATTGAGGCCGGTGCGGGTATTAGTAGCCGTATTAATGATGCTGATTATCTTGCTGCAGGCGCAAGCATAGAAACAGATTTGTCTGCGCTATTGGGCGATGCGGATATTGTGTTGAAAGTTCAGCGCCCCCTAATAACGGGTGAGAAGCTGGCCTGTGAACAGTTAGCAGGCGAGAACTGTATTGATGAGTTAGCGTTTTTTAAGCGCGGTTCAATCTTGCTTGCCATTTTGTCACCCTATGCGGATACCGCTGCAATTTATGCGTACGCAGCGGCGGATATTACCGCTATCTCGTTAGAATTTGTGCCGCGTATTACGCGTGCACAATCTATGGATGTATTGAGTTCGCAAAGCAATTTGGCGGGCTATCGCGCAGTGCTTGAAGCTATTCATGTATTTGATCGCGCTATGCCGATGATGATGACAGCGGCAGGCACAATCGCGCCGGCGCGCGTAATGGTATTAGGTGCGGGCGTTGCAGGCTTACAGGCGATTGCCACTGCCAAACGTTTAGGTGCAATTGTTTCCGCAACCGATGTGCGCGCTGCCTCTAAAGAACAAGTTGAAAGCCTTGGCGGAAAATTTGTCATGGTGGAAAGTGAAGAAGTTGCCAATGCTGAAACAGCCGGTGGTTACGCCAAAGAAATGAGCGATGACTACAAGCGTCGCCAAGCCGAATTAGTGGCAGAAACCTTAAAGAAACAAGATATCGCGATTTGCACCGCATTAATTCCCGGCCGCAAAGCGCCTACCTTAATTAATGATGAGATGGTGTATTCGATGCGCCCAGGTTCGGTGATTGTGGATTTGGCGGCGGAGCAAGGCGGCAATTGTACGCTGACTAAGCCCGGTGAAATTGTTGAGGTCAATGGTGTATCTATTATCGGTTTGTTAAATATTCCCAGCCGTTTATCCACCGATGCCAGTGCGCTCTACGCAAAAAATTTGCTGAATTATTTAACGCCTCACGTAACGCCAGAAACCAAAGCCTTTGCCTTAAATTGGCAAGACGAAATCGTATTGGCATCTACCTTAACGCATGCAGGTGAAATTATTCACCCCGCGTTTAAACATCCATAGGAGTGCATCATGGACGCTAATTTTATTTCGCAACTTTCGATTTTTGTGTTGGCTATTTTCGTGGGTTATTACGTGGTGTGGAGCGTAACGCCCGCGCTGCATACGCCTTTAATGGCCGTGACTAATGCAATCTCTAGTGTGATTATTGTAGGTGCGGTGATTGCGGTTGGGCCCGCCGATATGAGCTTGTCTAAGGTGTTAGGTTTTATTGCCATTATCTTGGCTGCCATTAATATTTTTGGTGGCTTTACCGTTACTCAGCGCATGCTTGCGATGTACAAAAAGAAAAAATAACAATAAAGAAATAGAACAACGCAGACAAAATAACGGGGGATTTATGTCGAATTTACACGAAAGCTTAACATCGCTGGCTTATTTAATTTCAGCCGTGCTGTTTATTATGGCGCTGCGCGGATTGTCATCGCCAGAGTCATCGCGCCGCGGTAATTTTATGGGCATGTTGGGCATGGCCATTGCGGTTGGTACAACCATTTTAAGCCCCGCAGTGACTTCTTACGGTTGGATTTTTTTAGCGCTGGCGATTGGTGCGGTGATCGGTATTGTCACCGCAAAAAAAATTGCCATGACGGCAATGCCGCAATTAGTGGCCGCATTTCACAGTTTAGTAGGGTTGGCTGCCGTCTTGGTAGCGGGCGCTGCATTTAGCAATCCTGCTGCATTTCATTTATTGAATAGCGTAGGCGAAATTTTTATCGCCAGCCGCATTGAAATGGGCTTGGGTGTAGTGATTGGCGCTATTACGTTTTCGGGTTCGGTAGTGGCATTTACCAAGCTGCAAGGTTTGGTATCTGGTGCGCCCATTAAGTTTGCGGGTCAACATTTTTTTAATGCGCTTATGGGTGCGGCAATTTTAGGTTTGCTTGCGTATTTTTGTGTGGAGCAAGCGCCTTGGGTGTTTTGGACAATGGCTGCACTGGCGTTTGTGATTGGTGTATTGCTGATTATCCCAATCGGTGGCGCAGATATGCCGGTGGTTGTTTCTATGCTCAATTCTTATTCGGGTTGGGCGGCGGCGGGCATTGGTTTTACGTTGCACAATAGTGCGTTAATTGTGACTGGTGCACTAGTGGGCTCGTCTGGAGCGATCCTCTCCTATATCATGTGCAAAGGTATGAACCGCTCATTTTTTAATGTGATTTTGGGTGGTTTTGGCGCAGCGTCTGGCGATGTTGTCGGTGGGAAGTCTGCTGATGATCGCCCGGTAAAACGCGGTAGTGCAGAAGATGCTGCGTTCATTATGAAAAATGCAGGCTCGGTAATCATTGTGCCGGGCTATGGTATGGCGGTTGCGCAAGCGCAGCATGCTTTGCGCGAAATGGCAGATACGCTAAAAGCCGCCGGTGTAAAAGTTAGCTACGCTATACATCCGGTCGCTGGCCGTATGCCCGGTCATATGAATGTGCTCTTGGCGGAAGCCAATGTTCCCTATGATGAAGTCTTTGAGTTGGACGATATCAACAACGAATTCCAAACGGCAGATGTCGCTTTTGTGATTGGCGCTAATGATGTCACTAACCCCGCGGCTAAAACCAATCCGCAGAGCCCTATTTTTGGTATGCCGATTTTAGAAGTGGAAAAAGCGCGTACCGTATTATTTGTGAAACGCAGTATGGCCTCGGGTTATGCTGGCGTTGAAAACGAAATTTTTTACAAAGACAACACTATGATGTTGTTTGGCGATGCCAAAAAAATGGTAGAGACCATTGTGAAAAACATTGAGTGACAATAATGAAAAGTGTTTTTTCTTATGAATGCTTTCTTTAGAGATTTATGACAATGAAAATAGAACACTTTGCTATTAATGTTAAAGATCCCATTGCTATGGCCGCGTGGTATGTCGCCAATATGGGTATGACTATTATGCGCAAATCTGATGGCGCAGCGCTCACGCATTTCTTAGGTGATAACAGTGGCCAGGTGATGGTGGAGATTTATAACAATCCTCCCGATCAAGTGCCAGATTACGCCAGTATGAATCCTCTGTTGCTGCACTTGGCATTTGTGTGCGAAAACCCAAATCAAAAGCGCGCAGAATTAGAAATGGCAGGCGCTACTTTTGCGGAAGAAGTGCATATCAAAGATGGCTCGCATTTAGTGATGATGCGCGACCCTTGGGGTTTGGCGATTCAGTTGTGTAAACGCGGCGTGCCAATGTTGAAATAAAAAAGCCGCGTTAAAACGCGGCTTGGTAAGTATTAAAACCGGCCCTTAAGCGCCAAGTTCTTTATCAAATACTGATTTTTCAATCACCGCACCGCGGTGGCGAATGATGATGCCTGCACAGCGAATGCCTTGGCGTGCGGCATCTTCGGCAGATTTATTTTGCAAGCGCGCCGCTAAATAGCCCGCGTTAAAGGTGTCGCCTGCACCAGTCGTATCAATCACATTGGCAACGGGCGGTACGGGAATATGCACTTGCGAGTTGGCAGTAATAATCACAGCATCTTCTGCGCCGCGTTTTAAAATAAGTTCGCGCAGGTTGCAATTTGCGTAGCGCGCTTTAGCGCCTTCGATGGTCTCATCGCCCCACAGCAAAAGTTCGTCGTCGAGTGTCAGCAGGGCAATATCGGTGTGCTGCATAATTTGCAGCATGGCAGCTTGTGCTTCTTGCTTGTCGCGCCATAAGCGTGGGCGATAGTTGCTATCAAAGGCGATGGTAATGCCAGCAGCGCGCAGCTTTTCTAACACAACTAATAAGTTTTGACGAGATTGTTCGCCGATAATGGCCAGCGTAATACCACTTAAATAAACGCAATCGCACTGCTTAAGCTTTTGAAAAAGTGCTTCGCTGTTTTCAGGGGTGGAGAATAATTCGCGCGCGGGCGCCTCTTTGCGCCAGTAAGAGAATTCGCGCTCCCCATCGGGCGTGTTGCTAATAATATATAAGCCGGGTGAGCGCCCAGGGATGCGCTCAATCATGCCAGTGCCAATTTTCTCACTGTTCATGCGCTGCATAATTTTCTGTGAATAGGAGTCTTCACCCAGTTTGGTGACGTAATCGGTTTGCAAGCCGAGGCGTGACATATACACCGAGGTGTTGTAAGTGTCGCCAGCAAAGCCGAGTGCCATAAGATCGCGACCTTTTGTTTCGGGCGTGTCTATCGGGAAAGGAGCAAGCTCCACCATGACTTCGCCAATCGCTGCTATGTGTGCCATATAGAATTCCGGTTGAAATATTAGTTTATTAAATGCGTAAGTTATTTATTAAAATGTGATCAAAATATATCACTGAAAAAATTGAATGCCCAGAAATATTTTGTTTTTTGAAATTTAAACTATTTGAAAATTATTGTTAATCCATTTTGGAAATTATTATGAATCGATTGAGCCAAGCCCACGTTAAATCTTTGCCTGCAGATGTTGCTCTGCCAACCTATGATCGCGCTAAGTTGCGTGCAGGTATAGTGCATTTGGGTATAGGTGCATTTCATCGTGCGCACCAAGCTTTTTATACTGAAGCTGTATTAAATCAATTCGGTGGTGATTGGGGCATTATTGGCTGCAGTTTGCGCTCGGCGAGTGTGCGTGATCAGTTGGCGCCGCAAGATGGTTTATACACCTTGGTTGAGCGTTCGGGTGAAGGCGAAAAACTACAATTAATTGGCGCAGTGTTACAAAATTTAGTAGGGCCAGAAAATCCTGCCGAGTTGGTTGCGGTAATGGCGCAACCGAATATTAAAATCATTTCTATGACAGTGACTGAAAAAGGTTATTGCCATGACCCCGCTACCGGAAATTTAAATTCGCAGCATCCTGATATTCAGCACGATTTAAAAAATTTAGATCAACCAAAGTCTGCCATTGGTTTTTTAGTGGCTGCACTCAATGCGCGGTTTAAATCCGGTGTAAAAAGTTTTACCGTGTTGAGTTGCGATAACTTGCCAAACAATGGCGAAGTGCTTGAAAAAGTTGTGGTGCAATTTGCAGAAGCTATTTCAAAAGAATTGGCTGCTTGGATCAGTACTAATACCTGTTTCCCTTCAACCATGATTGACCGTATTGTACCTGCCACTACCGATCAAGATCGCCAAGATATTGAAGCGCGTCTCGGCCTGCGCGATGAAGGTTTGGTGGTTGCTGAACCTTTTACGCAGTGGGTCATTGAAGATAAATTTTCTGATGGTCGCCCGCAGTGGGAAAATGTAGTTGCACTCTTGGTTGACGATGTGCTCGTATTAGAAAAAATCAAATTGCGTTTATTAAATGGCTCGCATTCAACTATGGCCTATACCGGTTATTTATCGGGCTTTGATTATATTAGTGAAGTCATGAACGAACCTGCGTTTGTGAATATGGTTAAGCTCTATATGGCGCGTGAAGCCGGTGAAACCTTAAATGCTCCGGCAGGCTTTGATATTGAAGCTTACAAACAACAACTGCGCGACCGCTTTTCCAATAAAGCACTGAAGCATCGCACTTGGCAAATTGCTATGGATGGTTCACAAAAGCTACCGCAACGCTTGTTAGAAAGCTTGCGTGTGCAGTTAAAGGGAAATGGCAATATCAGTATTATTTGCTTGGGTGTTGCTGCTTGGATTCGCTATGTGTCGGGCGTAGATGAAAAAGGCAATGCCATTGAAGTGTCTGATCCCTTAGCAGTTGAGCTGCGTGCGCTTAGCGATGCCAACAAGGGTAATGCCGAGGCAACAGTGCGCGCTATAGTGGGCATTCAAAAAGTATTTGGGCAGGATTTAATTAACGAAGAAAAATTCATTGCAACCACTATAGGTTGGTTGGAAAAGTTTTATGCGCAGGGTGTGCTAAAAACAATTCAGCAAGAATTTAAATCGGTTTGATTTTTTAGTTGTCCCTTCTCCC